>WTGR01000733.1:0-6577 GCA_011523485.1 Acidobacteriota bacterium | reverse complement strand
ATCACCGGAACGAGGCGTTCAACGCCACCAACTTCTTCAACAAGGCCGCCGGCATAGACAAGGAGCGGGTGCGGGTCCACGAGTTCGGATTCAACGTGGGCGGCCCCATCGCAAGGGACAGGGCGTTCTTCTTCCTCAACTACGAAGAGGAGCGGCAGCCCGGTTCTTCGTCCGTCGTGCGGCGCGTCCTGACGGATCCCGCGCGCCGGGGAGATTTCAGCTACGTCCGGCAGGACAACGGCCAGGTGGCCACGGTGAACCTGTTCGACGCGACGGGCATCACCCCCGATCCGGCCATTCGATCGCTGGTCGAGTCGACGCCGGGGCCGAACGACTCCAGCGTGGGCGACGGACGGAACACGGCCGGACACCGGTTCAACAGCCCCGACGACACCGACGCCCGGTGGTTGGTGTTCCGCGGCGACTACGTGATGAACCCGAGGCATTCGCTGATGGGGTCGCTGCATCATTTCCGTCTGGACACGCCGAACTCCGTGTTCAACGACATCGATTCCGTCTTCCCGGGTCGGCCGGGGGCGGGCCAGGGCTCGAGGCGCACGCTCGCGTCGTTCGGCTTGACCAGCGCGGTCGGGCGGAACGCCGTGAACGAGGCGCGCTTCGGCATACAGGGCTACCGGGCCTGGTTCGCCAACGACGAGACCTTCCCCGACGGCTATCGTCTGAGCTTCGGCGGGTTCACCAATCCCGTCCGGAACTTCATGGACCAGGGACGCGAGACCCGCAACCTGGAGCTCAGCAACAGCCTGACCTGGGTCGCGGGAGCGCACACCGTCAAGCTGGGCGGGGGCGTTCGGTGGACGCAGGTCGACGCCTACAACGACGCGGGGCTCGTGCCGACCTACGCGCTCGGCTTCGGCACCGGAGTCCCGGACCCGCTCGTGCCCGGGTTGTTCCCCGGCGGGATCTCGTCCGACGAGCTGGGCAGGGCCTCCGGGCTGCTGGCGACGCTCGGCGGGGTCGTCGACGAAGCCTATCGAACCTTCAACGTCGTCTCGACGACCTCGGGGTTCGTGGACGGAGCGACGGAGAGGCGCATTCTCGGCCAGAACTTCGTGAACCTCCATGCGGGAGACACCTGGCGGATCACGCCGGAAACCAGCCTGACCTTCGGCCTGCGGTGGGAGCTGCACACCGTTCCGGACGAGACGCAGGGTCTGGCCCTGCTGCCGGTGGGCGGGGCCGAGGCGGTGCTCGACCCGGACGCCGTCGTCGACTTCGCCGGATCGGCGGCCGGAAGGCCCTTCTTCAACAGCGACCGGAACAACTTCGCTCCGAACATCGGCGTGGCCCGGCAACTGACCGACGATCTGGTCCTGCGCGCCGGATACGCACGGAACTACGTGCTCGACAACAACATGACGACGGTCTCGAATGCGCTCGGGGCCAATGACGGCCTGCGCCAGACCGTCGTACTGCCGGGGGTCGGCGGCACGGTCAGCGGCGGCGGGCTGGTCCCCGTCGAGGCGCCCGAGTTCAAGATTCCGCGGACCGCGCGCGACGGAATCCTGGCCGATTCCACGGCCGCCCTCTTCACGTTCGATCCCGACCTGCGGACGCCGTCCGTGCAGCAGTGGAACGTCGGGCTGCAGTATCAACTCCTGCCGGACACCGCGGTCGAGGCGCGCTACGTCGGAAACCGCGGCACCGACCTCATCCGCGCCATCGATCTGAACCAGCTCCTGCTGCCGGACGCCTTCGTGGAGGATTTCCGGCGGGCGCGGCGGAACCTCGCCGCCAACGGGGACCCCGGAATCGGCGAACCGCTGCAGATCTTTCCCCAGCTCGGCCTGGGCGGCTTCCTGCAGTCGGGAAGCGTTCAGAACTGGATCCGGAACGGCGAGATCGGACAGTACATCGGCGGCTTTCTGGCCCCGAACCGGATCTTCTTCTTCAACGGAGAAGGCGGGGAGAGGTTCGGCGCGACGCTGCCGATTGGCTACTTCTATGCCAATCCCAATACCTACGTGGGCGACGTGGTCGGCAATCACTCCTACTCCGAGTACGACGCGCTCCAGCTTGAGGTCCGCAGGGCCTGGCGGGACGGATTCACGGCGCAGTTCAACTACACCTGGGGGCACGTGCTGACGGACTTCGCCGGCAGCCAGTCGAACTTCCGCGCCTTCTTCGACAACGCCCGGCCGGAGCTGGAGGTCATGCGGCCCGGGTACGACATCACGCACACCCTGAACGGCAACTGGGTGTGGGAGATTCCCGTCGGCGAAGGGCGGCGCTGGATGAACGACCGCAGCGCGCTGAGCGCGCTCGTCGGGGGCTGGAACCTGAGCGGATTCGTCCGCATCCATTCGGGCGAGCCGATCAGCATCGTCTCCGGGCGGGGCACCGTCAACCGGGGTTCGAGAGCGTTCGTCAACACCGTTCATCTCACGGGCATCGAGGTCGAGGAGCTGCAGCGCCAGACCGGGGTCCACCGCCTCGAGGACGGCCGGGTGAGCCTGTTCGATCCCGGCCTCGTGACCGAGGGCGGCAACGGCGACCCCGATATCTTTCGGAGCCCGGAAATGCTCGAGGCGGGGACGCTGCCGATGACGCCCCTCAGCGGGCCCTGGTACGCGACGCTGGACATCGGGCTGCGCAAGTACATTCCGCTCCCGTTCTCGACGGCGGCGCGGGCGCAGCTTCGCTTCGATTTCTTCAATATCCTCAATCGCACCAACTTCGACGTCGGCACGCGCCAGAATCCGAACAGCACGGAGTTCGGCCTGATCAGCTCGGCGTTCGCCGCCCGCGAGATTCAGGTCGGCATGAGGCTCACGTTCTAGAAGCTTGCGCCGGCGGGCGGCGTTTTGACGTTCCGAAACGATTTGTGCCATGTTCTCGCCATGTCCAAGACGCTTTCCGGTCGGCGTGTGGTGATCCGTTGGGCGGCGGTAGCGGCCGTCGCGTGTCTGGGAACCGTTGGCGTGAGCGCGCAGGACGGCGCCGCCGGCGGCGAATGGGGTGTGTTCGGGGCGGACGCGGGCGCCACCCGCTACTCGCCGCTCGACGAGATTCATGCCGGCAACGTCGGCGATCTGGAGGTGGCCTGGCGCTGGAGCGCGCGCGACCAGGGAACGCCCCCGCCGTCCGGGCGGACGCAGATCAGTCCCATCGTGGTCAACGGGGTCCTGTACACGACCATCGGCAACCAGCGCAGCGTGATAGCCCTCGATGCGGCGACCGGCGAGCCGATCTGGAACTGGCACCCGGGCGACAACGAGCGCCGGTGGGGCGACATCATCGAGCCGGTGGCGCGCAGCGCCGGGCGCGGCGTGTCCTACTGGACCGACGGGGCGGGGGACGAGCGCATCTTCGTGGTGACGCCGAGCTTCCAGTTGGCGGCCCTCGACGCCCGGACGGGGAATCTGGTGACGGATTTCGGCACGGCCGGCGTCGTGGACATGATGGACGACCTGCGCTGGAGCGAGCGCCCGGCCGCGGAGCGGGCGGGGCGCGTGGCCAATACGTCGCCGCCCGCGATTCTCGGCAACGCGCTCGTGGCCTCGATCTCGCTGCATACCGGCAGCATTCCCACCCGGGCCTCTCCCAACGAGGTCTGGCCCATGAACATGCCCGGGGACGTGGTGGCCTACGACACCCGCACGGGCCGGACGCTCTGGCGCTTCAACACCGTTCCCAGGGAAGGTGAGTTCGGCGTCGAGACCTGGCTGGCGGCGGACGAGTCTCTCTGGGACGTGCCCACCGGCACCCACGATTGGGTGCGGGAGCATCCGGAGCTGCTCGATGCCTCCTGGAAGTACACGGGCAACGTCGGGCATTGGGCGCCGGTGACGGCGGACCCCGAGCTCGGCCTGTTCTACGTGGCCACCGAGACGCCCACCAACGACTACTACGGCGGCTATCGGCCGGGGGACAACCTCTTCGGCAACTCCGTGCTGGCGCTCGACGCCGAGACCGGCGAGCGGGCGTGGCACTTCCAGCTCACCCATCACGAGCTCTGGGACTACGATATCCCTGCCGCTCCCATCCTCGCGGACATCGAGGTCGACGGGGTCCCGATCAAGGCGCTGGTGCAGCTCTCGAAGCAGGGGTTCGCCTACGTGCTCGACCGCGAGACGGGCGAACCCGTGTGGCCGATCGAGGAGCTGGCCGTGCCGCCGTCGGACATGCCGGGCGAACTGGCGTCTCCGACACAGCCCTTTCCCACCAGGCCGCCTGCGTTCGAACGCCAGGGCGTTACCGAGGACGACCTGATCGACTTCACGCCCGATCTGCGCGCCGAGGCGTTGCGGATCGTGGAGCAATACCGGCTCGGGCCCCTCTATACCCCGCCGTCCCTGATCGAGCCGGGCGTCAATCTCGGGACCATCGGGCTCCCCGGCGCGGGCGGCGGCGTCAACTGGCCGAGCGGTGCGGTGGACGTCGAGGCGGGTCTCCTCTTCGTGCCGTCGCAGACGCGGCCGACGGTGTTCGGATTGACGGACGGTACCGAAGGAACCGGCGTGCGCTACCACATTTCGTTCGCCCGCGGCGTGCCGACCGTCCGCGACTTGCCGCTCCTGAAGCCTCCCTACGGCCGGATCACCGCGATCGACCTGACCGCGGGAGAGATGCTGTGGCAGATCCCGCACGGCGAGACGCCGGAGTACATCCGGCAGCATCCGGACCTGCAGGGTGTGGACGTGCCGCAGACGGGGATTCTCACGCAGAGCTCCGGGCTGCTCGCGACGTCCACCCTCCTGTTCGCGGGTGAGGGACAGCGTGGGGGGCCGGTGCTCCGCGCCTACGACAAGCGAACGGGTGCGGTCGTCCACGAGATTCCGCTGCCGGGTGGACCGACCACCGGATTCCCGATCACCTACATGGCGGGCGGGCGGCAATACCTGGTCGTGGCGGCGCTGGACGAGGAGAGAATCGCGGAGCTCGTCGCTTTCTCGTTGCAGTGACCGCGGCAAGGCGTGGCGTTTCGAGGACGCCGGCATGTCGCGTCGGTGCGGCGCCGCCGGTTCAGTCCTCGAGGTCGGCGGCGAGCCCGGCGCGCCGAACGGCCCGGTTCACGAGCGCCCGCACGCGGTCGTCCCGTCCGCGCTCCCGCAGGAGACCGGCGGCCTCTTCGAGCGCATCCGCCGCAAGGGTGCGCGCGTGGAGTGCGGCGACGTGCCTGTCTCCGGCCGTGCCGCGCAGAGCCGCGGCCACCAGCCGGCGCCTGGTTCGGAAGTCGGCCGACAGGCCAGGATGCACCATGCTACCGGATATCCGCCGCCGTCATGCCGCACTCCCGCAGGACGATCCGATACTTCTCGTGAAGCTGCCCGCGGACCTGCTCCGGGCGCAGATCCGCCGTGCCGCGCACCGCGCCGGCCGCGCGCAACGCGACGGGTAGCACGTCGCAAGGAATGCTGCCGGCTGGCATCCGGCCATCACGGAGGTCGTGTGTCCCGGCGCGGTACCGGTCCACGGTCGGAGCCGTGGTCCGCGGTCCGTCGACCACCAGGATCGATGCGAGGCCGATGACCACCAGAATGCCCATCCCCAGCCGGCGAACCACGGTCCAGATGACACCGGAAACGTGATCGTAGCAGGATGCCAGTGACGAAATAATGATATCGTGCATCCGGTACGCGATAGAAAAGAGATAATTGCGGCAGGCGGAGCCGCAGGCAACGATAGTCGGGCCGGTGAGGTGAACCAGTGAAGGAAAGTTCCGCCGCACTGCGGCGACAGATACGGTCGCTCGAGGAACGCGTCTCCCGGTTGAGCGCCGCGGTCCTGCGCATCAGTTCGAGCCTCGACATCGATACCGTTCTGCAGGAGGTCGTCGACAGCGCCTGCGCCCTGGCCGGCGCCCGCTACGGGGTGATCACGACCGTTGACGACGCCGGGAACGTCCAGGAGTTCGTCACCTCCGGCTTCACCCCGGCCGAGAAGCAGCAGATGGCCGACTGGTCCGACGGGCCGCGGCTGCTGAAGCACTTTTACGATCTCGAGGCCCCTTTGCGGCTGTCGGACCTGCCCGTCTATGTCCGCGCGCTCGGCTTTTCCCCCGATCTGATGCGGTCGAAGACGATGCTGGGCACGCCGATGCGGCACCGCGACGACCGCGTCGGCATCTTCTTTCTCGCCGAGAAGGAGGGCGGGCAAGAGTTCACCGACGCCGACGAGCAGGTCCTGATGCTGTTCGCCTCCCAGGCCGCGACCGCCATCGCCAACGCCCGCGCGCACCGCGACGAGCGGCGGGTGCGGGCCGACCTGGAGACCCTGATCGAGACATCGCCGGTGGGCGTCGTGGTCTTCGGCGGGGCCGGCGAGCCGGTGTCGTTCAACCGGGAGGCGCGCCGGATCGTCGAGGGCCTGAGCATGCCGGGGCGCCCTCTCGAAGAGCTGCTGGAGCTGGTCACCTGCCGGCGGGCCGACGGGCGCGAGGTCTCCCTGGCGGCGTTTCCGATGGCGCAGCAGTTGAACAGCGCCGAGACGGTGCGCGCCGAGGAGATGACGCTCTCGCTTCCCGACGGCCGCAGCGTCACCACCCTGGTCAACGCCACGCCGATCCGTACGGCGGACGGCGCGGTGGAATCGATGGTGGTCACCTTGCAGGACC
>WTGR01000412.1 GCA_011523485.1 Acidobacteriota bacterium | reverse complement strand
CGAACAAGATCCACATGAACTTCGCGTTCTCGAACGCGGCGCGCATCATCCACCTGGACGAGGTCGATCTTCCGCCGGACTACTCCTACATGGGGCACTCGGTCGGGCGGTGGGAAGGCGACACGCTGGTGGTCGAGGTGACGGACTTCAACGGCAGGAACTGGCTCGACCGGGCCGGGAACTTCCACAGTGAAGCCCTGCAGCTCACCGAGCGCTACTCGCCGCTGTCGGCGGATGCCATCTGGTACGAGGTGACGATCGACGATCCGGAGACGTTCACCGAGCCGTGGTCGATCGCCATGCCGCTCTACCGCCGCCTGGAACCGAACGCCACCGTGCTGGACTATCCCTGCATCGAGTTCGCCGAGGAGTTCATGTACGGGAACCTGCGCCGCGAGCAGTTGGTCCGGCGCTGGGAAGGCGAGACGATAATCGTGGAGATCACGCGCAAGATTCCACCGGGCGACGCACTGCACGAGTGGTATCGACGGTAACGAGGCCGGCGTGGAAGTCCGGGAATCCGTCGGATGCAATCCGCTTGTGAAACAGCGGGCAGGGAGGCCGAGACCGATGAGGAAGAAACTACTGATTGGGAGCTTGAGCGCGGTCGTCGGGATCGGCCTGGGGCTGGCGGGAACGGCCGCACCGATCGAGGCGCATCACGCATTCGCCGCTGAATTCGACGCCGACAGGCCGGTCGATTTCAGCGGCACGGTCACGCGGGTCGAGTGGGTCAATCCCCACGTCTGGATCCACATCGACGTGGAGCTCGACGACGGCACCACAGAGGAATGGGCGTTCGAAGGGGGCACTCCGAACGTGCTGTTCCGGCGGGGCTTCACGAGGCGGTCGCTGCTGCCCGGCACCGAGGTCAACGTCGACGGGTATCAGGCCAAGGACGGCACGAACCGGGCGAACGGCCGGGACATCACGCTCCCCGACGGGACGCGGCTGTTCCTCGGGTCGTCCGGCACCGGCGCCCCGTGGGAGCTGGCGCGGCCGGGTGTCGACACCGTAGAGAATCCCAGGTAGCCGCTGCCTGTCGGACGTCTTGACGGGCCGAGGAGTAAAGGAAGAGCCCGGCCTCGCAGTTGCGAGGCCGGGCTCGATTTCTTTCCGGGGTGGGCGCCAGCAGGCGCGGGCCCTGTCTCGGCGCCCGAGCGGTCACCGCTGCAGGCGGTCGGCGTCGTAGATGGAGAAGGAAGCCGGGTCCGGACCGCGCCCTTCGGCGAACGCCTGATCGTCCAGACGATAGCCGAGGAGCAACGCCGGCAGCCCGTAGTTCCCTTCGTGGCACCGGGGCTCGTAGTAGATCCGGTTCTGCTGGTCGCTCTGCCGCTTCAGTTCCTGCCGGATCGTCCACGGCGCCACCCACACCGTCGGATCCTCGATCGTCATCTCGTAGTCGAGCGTCTCGTCGTCGACCCGCGTGTACCGTTCGACGAGCCGGCGGTTCTCGGCCGAACCCTGGTAGGGGAACTTGTGCGAGAAGTTCGTGGTCTCGATGACCAGCGTCTCGCCCTCCCAGCGGCCGCGAGAGTCGCCGTGCCGCAGGCGGATGTTGCCCGGCGGATGGTCCCCGCTCAGGTTGACCATGCGCTGGAACCCCTGGCCCTGCCCGGTATCGTAGGCGATGGCGACGGAGTTCTCGCCCTGCACGATGCGGCGAAACCCGTTCAGGTCGGGCGTGCGCCCCGACATGCACCGGTCGCCCAGGCTCTGGTCCTCCGGGCCGTCGTGGCGGTTCATGCGGCCGCGCGTGTTGTAGTAGGGCGTCGTCTCGTAGCGGCGGGGCGACGGCGGCCCGTACTCTCCCCCGGCGCACTGCGGCGCCTGCGTCCGGCAGGTCTCGGTGTTGCGCAGGAGCATGACGCGCCACTCCTGCTCGATCTCGTTCCGCCGCACCTGCTCCGGCGTGAGCGCGGGAATCCTCCCGTCCGGCGGATCGACGACGAGCGACGTCCGCGGGCCCGCCGGTTTCGCCGAGGTGTAGACGGTGTTGTACGC
>WTGR01000684.1 GCA_011523485.1 Acidobacteriota bacterium | reverse complement strand
CCGCGCGCAACGAGATCATCGTGTGCACCGGCCTCAGCATCCGCGGCAGCGGGATTCAATATTGGGGGTCGGTCGCGACGGGGCTCCTGTGCGATCGCAAGCAGAGGGGCTGAGCGGCCTTCCCTGGGCGTCCCGCCGGCCCGTCGCCGGCCGGGCGTCCCCCCGATTCCGACTCCGTCAGGGAGGACACGCCGATGGTCGATCCCGATATCCTGGTCAGGCGGGCGCGCGATCTGGAACGCTACCACCGCCAGACCGCCGAGCGGCGCGCGAACAACCTCTGCCTGAAGTGCGGCAGCCGGCCGCCCGCGTCCGGACGTACCCGGTGCGAGCCGTGCGCCGCGAAGAAGCGGCCCGCCGACCGTGACCGCCATCGCCGGCGCACCGCCGACCGCGCTGCCCGGGGCCTTTGCCTCAAATGCGGCAAGCGCGCGCCCGCGCCCGAGCGCACCCAGTGCGAGCCCTGCCTGGAGAAGGACCGCGCCGCCGGCCGGGCCAGGGACGCGCGGCTCAGGGCCGCCGGCATTCCGCGCCGCGATCCAGCGAAGACCCGCGAGTACGAGCGCGGGCGCTTCCGCCGTCTGATCGAGACCCGCCGTGCCGAGGGCTTGTGCACCGCCTGCGGCAAGGCCCCGCCCGCGTCCGGCCGCGCGACCTGCGAGCCGTGCCTGGAGGAACGCCGCATCGAGGACCGCGCCCGCTACGCCGCGGGCAAGGCGGCGGGGAAACTGTATGGCGGGGCCGACCCCGAGACCAAGCGTCGAGCCAGCCGCGCGAGGCGCCGGCGGCGCAGGAAGGTGTGGCGCGAGGCGGGACTCTGCGTCAGATGCGGCAAGCCGCCGGAGGTCGAGGGCGCCGCCATCTGCGCGTCCTGCAACGAGAAGCGCCAGGCCAAGGACCGCCGCAAGTATGCCGAACGACGCGCCGCCGGGCTCTGCACCAAATGCGGAACCCCCGCCTTCGACGGCCTGGCCTACTGCGGCCCCTGCGCCGCGACCCGCAATGCCGGCCGTTCGACGGAGCGCAAGAACGAAGCCGCGCGGCGGCGATACGCCGAACGCCGGTCCCGCGACGCCTGCACCGATTGCGGACGCCCGGCATTCGGCGCCTGCCGCTGTCCCGACTGCGCGGAGCGGTCCTACCACCGCTCGGCCCATTTCCGGGGCATCCCCATCTGGGACCCGAGCTGGACCGTGATCGAGATCGCCACGGGCGAGGAGCTCGGCACCTTCGACAGCGAGGCCGACGTGGCGCTCTACCTCGCCCTCGCCAGGCTCGATCGCGACCGCGTGGAGATCGTGAAGGACGCGAGCCCGCTGGCGAGCTACACATCGTGGCTCTGAGCGTGGGCCGGCGGCACGTGCCGCCGGCCCGCCGCCCGCCGGGATGCGTATTGCCGGCCCGCGGGCGGCCGGCCATCGCCCGCGCACCCATGCCGGCAGACGGGCCGTCAGCGCCCGGCGCAGGCCAATAGGGAGGAACCCGCCGATGAACATCGACACCCTGCCCGACGAGGCGGATTTCGTCTTCTTCGCCGAGACGATGCCCGACGAAGGACTGCATCGCATCGCCATCGCCGTAGACGGGATGGACGCCCCGATCCCCACCCTGCTGGTCACCGTGACCCGCGACAGCGCGCTCGCCATCGCCGACCGGCTCAACCGCCGGCTCGGCCACGACCGCGACTCCTGGACCGCGTTCGCCGCGCGCTGCCTCGGCGCCGCGCCTCACTGAACGCCCGGCCGTCTCCGCGCGGCGCCGACTTCGCGGGGGGCGCCGCCGGGCCGCAGCAGCGCGCCGGAACCCGCGGCCCGGCCCTTCGCCTCGTCGCGTACGTTCTTTCCGGACGCGATCCCGGCGTGCCCCCCGGTCTTCGCCGCCCGTCCCCTGTCCGTCGATGTCCCGGAGTGGAGAGAAGCGAGTGCCGGGCATGCGTCCGGTCGGTGAAAGGGAGCGGGTCCCTCGCGCGCCGGGCGCGGCAGCCGCGAAGGAGGCACCCGCCATGTTCGG
>WTGR01000783.1 GCA_011523485.1 Acidobacteriota bacterium | reverse complement strand
GGCGCGGCGTGCAATGACCTGGTGGGAGCGCTGGGGCTTCAACGCCTTCCACGTCGTCGTCGCGGTGACCGGGACCGTCTACCTGTACATGAAGTACGCGATGACCACCGACGACCCGTTCGCGATCGTCAACCATCCGTGGCAGCCCACGATGCTGTCGGCCCACGTCGTGGCGGCGCCGTTCTTCGTGGCCTTCTTCGGCATGCTGTTCCGCTCGCACTCGTTCGGGAAGCTCCGGTCGCGAAACCCGGCGAACCGCCGCACGGGATGGACGTCGGTCCTGAGCTTCTCGGCCATGGCCCTCACCGGCTACCTGATCCAGGTCGCGACCACACCGTTCCTCATTACATTCTTCATCTGGACGCACGTCGCGGCCAGCGTCGTGTTCGTGGTCGGCTACGGGGTCCATCTCGTCAACGGCTGGCGGCTGGACGGGATGGACCGCAAGGCGGTACGGACGTCGCCGCCGCGACCCGCGCGGCTCTCCCCATGACGCAGATCGCGCGGCGCCGGAGGGCTGCCCGGCTGGCGTGTCTCGGCGCGGCGGTCTGCGGTCTCGCGACGGCCCCTGCGCGTGCCGCGGGCGTGGAGACCCCGGTCAGCGTCGAGCGCACCGTCTTCCTGATGGGTACCGTCGCCACCTTCGTCGCCGAGGCGATCGATCGCGAAACGGGCCTGGCGAAGCTGGAGCGCATGGTCCGCATCGTCGAGCAGACCGAGGCCGAGCTCAGCACGTGGCGGGACGACAGCGTCCTGAGTGCATTGAACCGGCGGCCGGTGGGCGAGGCGTTGCGGTTGCCGGCGGGAACCTGCGCGTTGCTGGCGCGCGTCGCGGACTGGCGGGCGGCGACGGGCGGCGCGTTCGATCCGGCGATTGGCCGCCTCATCGACGTCTGGGGCCTGCGCGGGGAAGGCCGGCATCCCGACGACGACGAGCTGGAGGCGGCGCTGGCCGGCGCGGGATTCGACAACCTCTCGCTCGATCCGGAGGGGTGCGCGGTCACGCGGGACGCCGCCGTGGTCCTGGACGCGGGCGGGTTCGGAAAGGGCGAGGCGCTCGACCGCGTGCGCGCTGCCGAGCGTGGCCGGGACGGCGTCTGGCGCATCGACTTCGGTGGCCAGATGGCGGTTTCCGGAGAGGCTTCCGACGGCCCGTGGGCGGTGGGCGTCGCGCACCCCGCGCGGCGCGGCACGGCCGTTCTCGAGCTGTCGCTCGCGGCGGGCTCCATCGCCACCAGCGGCGGATCCGAGCGGGATCTGGTTCTGGAGGACGGCAGTCGGATCGGCCACATCATCGACCCGCGCAACGGGCGGCCGGTCGTCCGATCCGCATCGGTCACGGTCTGGCACGAGAGCGCCTTCGTTGCGGACGTCCTGTCGACCGCGCTGTACGTGATGGGACAGGACCGCGGGATCGCGTGGGCCGCGGCGCGCGGCATCGCCGCCTGCTTCATCGCGGTAGACCGCGATGCGGCGGATGTCAGGTTCCGCGCGACGCCGGCCTTCGAGGCGCGGTTCCCGCTGCCGGCGACGCCGTAGGGCGCCTGCGGCCGTGCCGCGACCCGTTCGGATTGCCTACAATGCGGGCAGCAAGTGAACGAGGAGGGATGAGGACTCGCATCATGCATAGAGGAATCGCGCTCGTCACCGGATTGATGCTCACCGCGCTCTTCGCCTGCGCGCCGGCCGAGGAGCCGCCGCCCGCCGAGCCGGAGGCGCCGGCCGAAGAGGCTGCCGGCGCCGTCGAGCGGCTCGATCCCCGGCTGGACGAGCTTCTCGCCGCCGACGCGGCAGTCGAGCAGGTCGCCGAAGGCTTCCAGTTCGTCGAGGGGCCGGTCTGGGTCGGCGGCGCCGACGACGGCCACCTGCTCTTCAGCGACATCCCGGCCGACACCGTCTACCGCTGGTCCGAGGCCGACGGCACGAGCGTGTTCCTCAACCCCGTCTTCCTGCCGGAGCTGGAGACGAACGGGCAGGGCGGCTCGAACGGGCTGACGCTGGACCTCGAGGGGC
>WTGR01000581.1 GCA_011523485.1 Acidobacteriota bacterium | reverse complement strand
GACCGGCTGCGCGACGCGCCGCGGCTGCCGTCGGCGTTGACCAGCTCGTCGCTCTGCACGCCGTAGCCGTTGACGCTGAACTGGTACGCCCGCTGCTGGTCGAGAAACGGATCGAACAGCACGGACATGCGGTCGTCGCCGCCAATCTCGTCGCGGTCGGCCCGGTTGGCGCGGATCATGCCCGGGTCGGTGTAGTGGGCGTGGAACGCGAAGTAGAGGTTGTCCCGGTCGTACGCCATCCAGACCTCGGTCGCCTCCGTCCCCGGGGCTCCCTCCACCGGCGCGATCTGCACGAAGTCGTCGATGTAGGTCGCCGTCTCCCAGACCGCGTCGTCGAGCCGGCCGTCGAGGTTCGGCGGCTGCGCGGCGCGACCGATGGTCACGCGCCGCCGGGCGATCGGCGCCGCGGCGAAGCCGCCGCCGGGCCGGGGAGCGGACAACGTGGCCGTTCGACGAGGCTGGCTCGCGCCATCCACGCCGCCGCCGAGTCCGTTGCCGTTGCCGGCGGGAGACATCCCCACCTCCGTCTCGCCGAGATCGAGAACACCGGTCACGCCGGTTCCGCCTACGGCGGCGTCTCCCGACCGGCTGCGGCCGCGGGCGAACGGTCCCGCACCACCCAGGTCAGGAACGACGTCTTGATGATCGGCGCCGTCCGCAACGGAATCGACGCGCCCGGCCGCGAAACCGGGCGCCCGGCCGCGATCCGCCAAGTCGGCATCCGGCGAGCGAGTGGGCGCGAACGCATCCGCGAGCGCCGCGACGATCCGGTCCTGTGCGTCGAACAGGTCCGCGAGATGTCCGTCGACCCGGGTGTGCCGGCGCACCTCCCCGGTAGTCGCGTCGACAAGGCGCGCGGTTATCCGCAGCCGGTCTCCGACCCGTTGATAACCGCCGGCGACCAGCCACCGGGCACCGAGCATGCGGCCGGCGGCGAGAGCCGGCCCGTCACCCGCGGCACGGCCCGCGCGCGCGGGCCCCGCCGACCCGTCATCGACGACCACCGGCACGCCCAGGTTCCGCAGATCGCTCGACACGGTCTCGGCGATGCCCGCACCGATCCACTCGTCCACGGCCTGCCGACTGAGGTTGGCGAACGGAACCACCAGGACGGCGTCCACGGGCTGCGCGGCCGGCTGCGCCGGAAGCCCGAGACCCAGCCAGCCCAGCACGGCCGCGGCGACCAGTGGAGCCCGGCGGACACGCTCCCGGTATCGGCAACCACACTTCATCGGACAACACCCGTGGGAACAGGCAAGTCTAGTCGGACGCCGGGAAGACGGCAACGTCGGGGCAGGCGCTCAGCCGACCGGCGCCAGCAGCCGCCTGTCGACGTCGACCGCGCCGAGGCGCGTCCACCGGTCCGCGCGATGCCGGACGAACAGCTCGACCCCGCACAGCGCGGTTGGTTCCGCGGGCCGCGCCGAGGCCTTGCGGCCGCTCCCCGCCAGCCGGGTTCGTCAAGATGCCGGTGGCTCGCGGTCGCCGCGAACGGTGACGCGGCCCGCGGCGCCCCTGATAGAATGGGCGGCATGTCTGCCCATTGCGCACGGCGTGACCGGCACGTCATCCCAACCACCGGCGACCGTCTCTTACCGGCGGCGATCGTGGTTGGAACGTTGAGCTGCCTGGCGCTCGGATTGCCCGCCGGCGCGCAGCAGGCGGAGACCTGGGAGCCGCTCGTGACCTCCCGCGGGACCCGCGCTTTCGACGTCGAGTACGAGTTGTGGTACTACGTCAACGTGATCTTCGAGTCGGAGGTCGAGCGAACGGCGGACGGCTATGAGTACCGCTACCGGCTCACCAACAAGGGCGACACCTCGGTGCGCGTGCAATGGCGCGCGATTGAGGAGAGCTTTGGCGAGGCGGTCGACGACGTCGAGGAGTTGCGGATGGGGCCGCTGGACGCGGGCGCGGTCTCCGACTGGCTGGTGCTGACGAGCGGCTCTCCACCGACCGTCAACGAACGGCCCGCCCGGATGTTCGGCAACGCGCCGTCCGGGAACGAGTCCGT
>WTGR01000614.1 GCA_011523485.1 Acidobacteriota bacterium | reverse complement strand
AACCCACGACCTCCGCGTTGCGAACGCGGCGCTCTCCCAACTGAGCTAGCGGCCCGTTTTGTCGACAGGAGCAGGCCCTGCATGGTCGCGGGGTGGGGCCGCGACCACAATCCTCCATTATATACCCAGGAGGTCCAGGTACTTCAGCGCGCCGCCGGTGTTGAAGAGCACGACCCGGTCGGAGGGGGAGATGGTGCCGTCGGCGAGAAGCGCGCGCAGCGCGACCAGGGTCGCTCCGCCCTCGGGCGCGGCACTGATGCCCTCGGTCGCCCCGATTTCACGCATCGCCGCGATCATCTCCGAGTCGCTGACGGCGACCGCCGCGCCGCCGCTCTCCCGCAGGGCGCGCAGGATCAGGAAGTCGCCTATCGCTCGCGGGACCCGCAGCCCGTCCGCGCTCGTGCGGGCGTCCTCCCAGGGCGTCGCGCGCTCCTCTCGGGCGTGGAACGCGCGGACGATGGGCGCACATCCCGCGGCCTGGACGGAGACCATCCGCGGCCGTCGGGCGCCGGCCGGCATCCAACCGAGCGCCTCCAGCTCCGCGCAGGCCTTCCACATGCCGACGATGCCCGTGCCGCCGCCGGTGGGGTAGATCATCCAGTCCGGCCATTCCCAGCCGAGCTGCTCGGCGATCTCGTAGGCCATCGTCTTCTTGCCCTCGACGCGGAAGGGCTCCTTCAGCGTCGAGACGTCGTACCACCCGTGCGCGGCGCCGGCTGCGGCCGCCGCACGTCCCGCGTCGGTGATGAGGCCGTCAACCAGCGTTACCTCGGCGCCGTAGAGCTCGCATTCGCGAATGAACGGCGTCTTGACGTCGCGCGGCATGAAGACCTTGGCCGCCATGCCCGCGCGGGCCGCGTACGCCGCGGCGGCGTTGGCGGCGTTGCCCGCGGATGGGACGGAAACCGTGGTTGCCCCGAGCCGCCGCGCGGCGGTGACGGCCGCGGACAGACCGCGGGCCTTGAAGGAGTTCGTCGGGTTGGCGGACTCGTCCTTGACGTAGAGACGGTCCATCCCGACCTTGGCGCCGAGGCGGCGTGCGTGCGCGAGCGGCGTGAAGCCCTCCCCGAGCGTAACCGGCCCGGCCGCATCGCCCGCGGGCAGCACCTCCCGATAGCGCCACATCGTCGGCGGCCGATCCTGCAACGAGTCGCGTGCCCAGCGTCGGGCGAGGGTGTCGAGCGCGTACCGCGCGAGCAGCGGCGCGCCGCAGGCGCACAGGTGCTGGACGCTCTGCGGATCCAGGTGTCCCGCGCCGCAGGGGGCCGAGCATTCGAGACGGGAGAGAGTCGACATGGGCGGAGCGGACGGCGGCGGCCAACGGGCCGAACGTGTTGGTCCCGCCCGGCGGCGGCTAGCGGTCCAGCAACTCGGCGTCCTTCGCCTTCTGCAGGTCGTCGATCTTGCGGACGTGATCGTCCGTAAGCTTCTGGATGTCGTCGAGGGCGCGCCGTTCGTCGTCCTCGGAGAGCTCGTGATTTCGCAGCAGCCGCTTGAGGGCGTCGTTCGTGTCGCGCCGCACCTGCCGCACGCTGGTCCGACCTTCCTCGGCCAGCTTGTGCACGAGTCGCGACATTTCCTTGCGGCGCTCGTCGGTCAGGGTCGGTACGGGAACCCGGACGATCTTTCCGTCGTTGCTCGGGTTGAGGCCGAGATTGGCATTGCGGATCGCGTTCTCGATGGCCGTTATCTGGGAAGGGTCGAACGGCGCCGCAACGATGAGCGTCGATTCGGGCACGGACAGGCTGGCCACCTGGTTCAGCGGCATCAGGGCGCCGTAGGCCTCCACGCGGACGCTGTCGAGAAGGTTGACGGAGGCCCGGCCGGTGCGCACGCCGGTCAACTCCCGGCGTACGTGCTCCACGGCGCCGTCCATTCGTCGCTCGGCATCGGCGTGGGCTGCTTCAGGATCGGTCACGGTCATGATGTGGCTACCTCCGAACGATCGCCGGGCAACGAGGCGGTTACCAGCGATCCCACTGGCTCTCCGAGGACCGCACGCCGGATGTTGCCCGACGTACGCAGGTTGAAGACCACAATCGGCATGCCGTTGTCCATGCACAGCGAGATCGCCGTGGCATCCATCACCTTCAGGCCCTGCTCGATCACCTGCCGGTGCGAAATACGGTCGAGACGGGTGGCGGTCGGATCGGTCATCGGATCGGACGTGAAGATGCCGTCGACCTTGGTTCCCTTGAGCAGGACGTCCGCGCGGATCTCCATCGCGCGCAGGGCTGCCGCCGTGTCGGTGGTGAAGTACGGGTTTCCGGTCCCCGCGGCGAACAGCACGATGCGACCCTTCTCGAGATGGCGCACCGCACGCCGCCGCACGTAGGGCTCGGCAACCTCGCGCATCTCTATTGCCGTGACGACTCGCGTGGAGGCGCCGCTCCTCTCCAGGGCGTCCGAGAGCGCGAGCGCGTTCATGACCGTGGCGAGCATGCCCATGTAGTCCGCGGTGGCGCGATCCATGCCTCGGGCGCTCGCGGCCAGGCCGCGAAAGATGTTGCCGCCGCCGATCACGATGGCGAGCTCGACGTCGAGGGCCCGGACCGCTGCGATCTCGCGCGCCAGCCGCTCGGCGACGACCGAATCGATGCCGAAGGACTTTTCTCCGACGAGCGCCTCGCCCGACAGCTTGAGGAGGACACGCCGACAGGCTCGTCCGGTCATCGGGAAACAGGCCGTCGCGGTGTCTTGAACGGGACTGTCCGGAGACGAGGCGCGGCCGGCTGGGATTATAGCGCAGCGTCCATCCCCGCCGTCACCGAAGCGCTACCCGGGAATCGTCGCCGCCGGATCCGATTGCCGCGCAACCGGGCCCGACCGACAGTCTGCGCCGCAGAACGCAGCGAAGCGAAGTGCTGTAGCGCAGAGTCATGGAAGCGGGGGGATGGGCCGAAACGCCGAGCCGGCGAGGCGTTTCGGGGCGCTAGGAAGCGCTCTCGCCAACCTTGAACCGGGCGAAGCGGGCGACCGTGATGTTCTCGCCGAGCTTGGCGATGGCGGCGGTGATCATCGTGCCGATGGTCGTCTTCGGATCACGGATCGAGGGCTGGTCGGTCAGCACGACCTGTTCGTAGTAGCTGTTGAGCTTGCCCTCGACGATCTTGTCGACGATCGCCGGCGGCTTGTTCGAGTTCTCGAACTGCGCCCGGTAGATGGATCGTTCCCGCTCCAGGTCCGCGGCGGGCACTTCTTCGCGGCTCGCGTACTGCGGGTCGGCGGCTGCGATGTGCATGGCGATCTCGCGCACGAGCTTCTGGAAGTCGTCGGTGCGCGCCACGAAGTCGGACTCGCAGTTGACCTCCACGAGGACGCCGACCTGTCCGCCCTGGTGGATGTAGTGCCCGACGAGTCCCTGCGACGTCGTACGGCCCGCGCGCTTGGCTGCCTTCGCCTGGCCCCGCGTCCGCAGAATGGTCACCGCCTGCTCGATGTCGCCGCCGGCTTCGCCCAGTGCCGCCTTGCACTCCATGAAGCCCACGCCGGTTCGGTCACGTAGTTCCTTGACTTGCGCCGCACTGATTGCCATGACGTCGATCTTTCGCGTTGGAGGGGAAGGCCCGCCGCTGTACCGGCACGGCGGGACCGGAACATGTCTTCAGACGGACGCCGGAGCGGGCGAAGCGGCTGTGGTGGCCGCAGGCGCGGCCTGCGGCGCGCCGGCGTCGGCATTCACGTCTTCCGCGGCCTCCTTGAGGCCCCGGCCGTTGATGACCGCGTCGGCGATTCGTGTCACGAACAGCCGAATCGCGCGGAGCGCATCGTCGTTGCCCGGGATTACGTAGTCGACGTCGTCGGGATCGCAGTTCGTGTCGACGAGGCCGATGACCGGGATTCTCAGCTTGCGCGCCTCGTCGACGGCAATCTTCTCGCGGCGGGTGTCGATGACGAACACGGCGTCCGGAAGACGCGACATCTTTCGGATACCGTCCAGGTTGCGGTGAAGCTTCCGCTTCTCCTTCTCGAGGCGCGCCACTTCCTTCTTCGAGAGGCTGTCGTGGCGGCCGTCCTCGGCCATCGCCTCGAGCTCGCGGAGGCGATCCAGACTCCTCTGGATCGTGGAGAAGTTCGTCAGCAGGCCGCCGAGCCAGCGCTCGTTCACGAAGTACATGCCGCAACGCTGGGCTTCCTCGACAACCAGATCCTGCGCCTGCCGCTTCGTGCCGACGAAGAGAATGGTGCGGTTCTCCGATGCGAGCTGCGTGACGAAGTCTTCCGCCAGTCGCATGCACTGGGCCGTCTTGCCCAGGTCGATAAGGTAGATTCCGTTGCGCTGGCCGAAGATGTACTTCTTCATCTTGGGGTTCCAGCGCTTCGTCTGGTGGCCGAAATGAACTCCGGCTTCCAGCAGTTCCTGCATCGTCAACGGCGTCAAGCTGCCTCCATCCGGTGCGCCTGCCATCGCGGCGACCGTTCCGGTTCCTACCGCTTGCTGAACTGGAATCGCTTGCGTGCGCCAGCCAGTCCGTACTTCTTGCGTTCCTTGCCGCGCGGGTCCCGCGTCAGCATGCCGGCCTTCTTCAGCGGCGCCCGCAACTCGGGGTCCGCCTCGACGAGCGCGCGTGCGATTCCGAGACGCAACGCACCGGCCTGGCCGGAGATGCCTCCGCCGGCCGCGGTCGCGAAGATGTCGTACTTGTCGGTTGCTTCCGTCAGCACGAGAGGCTCGGTGATCCTCGTCCGGAGCGACGCCGTGGGGAAACGATCCTCCAGCGATACGGTATTCACGGTAAAGGCGCCTGCGCCGGGTCGGAGAAAAACTCGCGCAGTCGATGTCTTGCGCCGTCCGGTTGCGTAGTGGGCAGGTTCTGCGCTCACGATACCTCGCAGGCGGCCGGCTTCTGGGCCGCGTGGGGATGCTCGGGCCCGGCGTACACCTTCAGCTTGCGGTACATCGCCTTCCCAAGCTTCGTCTTCGGCAACATGCCGCGCACGGCGGACTCGACCAGTCGTTCCGGATGGCGGCGGCGAACGGTTCCGGCCCGTTCGCTGCGCAACCCGCCGAGGTAGCCGCTGTGCGCGTGGTACAGCTTGCGGGTCTCCTTGCGTCCGGTCATGCGCACGCGCGCCGCGTTGACGATGACGACGTGATCGCCCGTATCGAGATACGGCGCGTACTGCGGACGGTGCTTGCCTTGCAGGAGGCGCGCGGCGACGGTGGCGATCCGCCCGAGAACCTTCGAGTCGGCATCGATCACGTGCCAAGCGCGCACGATGTCTTTCCGGCTGGGAGCGTAGGTCGACACGTTCTTACACCAAGCCTGGTCGGTACATCCGCAAATCCTACAGAGCGTGCGGAGCTCGTGTCAAGGCGTCGGGGTCGGCGCGGGGTCGGCGCGGGGCGCCGTGCGCGGTTGGCGCGATCCTTGCTTCAGGAAATCCACCGTGGCGGGACCCATGGACTTCATCTCCGGCCTCTTGCGGCGGCCGACGCCGCTGGTCGGCATCGACATCGGCTCGAGTGCCGTGAAGGCGGTCGAACTGACCGCGGCCCCCGGCCGCCGCATCCACGCAACGGCCGGAATGCATGCCGTGCCCGCGGGCAGCATCGTCAAGGGGGAGATCGTGGACCGGGCAGCCGTCGCGGAAGCGGTTCGCGGGCTGTTGGGCGCCGCAGACATCCGCGGTCGCGATGTGGCCCTGTCGTTGCCGGGGGGCGCGGTAATCGCCAGAGAAGTCGCCATGCCGCGAATGAGCCGGGCGGAACTGGCGGGTTCGATCGCCTGGGAGGCCGGAAGGCATATTCCGTTCGAGCTCTGCGACGTAAACCTGGATTACCAGGTGGTCGACCGCGCCGGCGACACCGAGCGGCGGCCTTCGATGGTCGTGCTGCTGGTGGCGGCCAAGAAAAGCACGATCGCCGAGTACGCCGCCGTGGTCACCGAGGCCGGATGCGTGCCGGCGGTCGTGGACGTGGCGGCGTTCGCTCTCCAGAACGCCTGTGCGTTGCAGGGGGGATTCGAACGCGGCGGGGTGGCCGCCCTGCTCAACTGCGGCGCGAGCACGATCAACGTCAACATCGTCGAGGGCGGCCGGTCCGTCTTCACCCGCGAAATCGCCGCCGGTGGAAACGCCTGCACCGAGGCGCTCCGCCGTAGCGGTATCCCTTCGTTCGAGGAGGCCGAGCGGGCCAAGAAGGACCTTTCGATCCGGGGGGCGGGCCGGGAGGATGCAGAGCCGGTGCTGCGGGAGGCCACCGAGGATCTGCTGCTCGAGGTGGAGAAGACGTTCGACTTCTTCGCGGCGAGCCGGACGGGGGGCCGCATCGATCGCATTCTGCTCAGCGGCGGCGCCTCACAGGGGGCGGGCTTCGCCTCCGCGACGGCTGGACGCTTCGATGTGCCCCTGGAGCGGTTCGATCCCTTTCACCAGACGCAGGTCGTCGGTCGGCAGATCGGTTGGCGCGATCCGGCGGACCTCGCCGCGGCGGCGGGCGTCGCCGCGGGGCTCGCGCTGCGCCGAACGGGGGATCGATGATTCGCGTCAATCTGCTCACCTCGGTACAGGACCGGACGACGATCGTCGACGGCCGCTCGCGGAACGGGCGGGCCGCCGCGGCGGTGGCACTCCCGGGACTGGCTCTGGTTCTGGCGGCCTGGTGGTTCTGGTCGTTGCATGGGCAAGCCGCGGAGCTGACCCGGGAGCTCGCGAACGCGGAGGCGGCCCTGGCGGGCCTCACTGGGGCCGTCGACGCAGTGCGCGGCGCCGAGGCGCTGCGGGCCGACCTCGCCGCGCAGGTGGCCCGCATCGACGCGCTGCACGATCGCCGGGGCGATCCGCGGCGGCTCCTGGATCGGTTGAGTCGCGCTCTGCCGAACGGTCTGTGGTTGAGCGAGGTACGGCAGGAGCCGGCCGCGGTGGTCGTGCGGGGACGCGCCCTCGCGCCGGCCGCGGTATCCGACTACGCCGCGGCACTGGAGGACTCGGCGTCTCCCGACGCCAGGGTCGAAATAGTGAGCTCCCGCCGGGAAGAGTCGTTCGGCGGGCAGGAGGCGGTCGCCTTCGAGGTCAGGATGCGCCTGCCGGCGGCCGGGAGTCCATGAAGTCCGGTCTGGCGGAGGGGGCCCGGAACAGGACGCTCGCGGCGGGTGTCCTGTTGCCGGTCGCCGTCCTGGCGGCGTTTCGGCTGTTGTTCGTGGAACCGCAGACCGACCTGCTGGCGATGCGGCGCGTGGAGCTGGAGCAGCGCCGGGGCGAGGTCGCCCGGGCCCGTCTCGCCGCCAGCCGCCTGCCGCAGCTCGAAGCCGAGGTCTCGCGGCTGCGCCGTCGCCTCGCGATCCTGCACCGCGGCATGCCGGAGGCGCAGGACGCGTCCGCGGTGTTGAGGAGTCTGCAGGAGATCGCGGTGCGGTCCCGACTGACCATGCAGTCGTTCGCGCTCGACGAGACGCGTCACGGGGAGGGTTACGAAGAATGGCCGGTCCGACTGGAGGTGACGGGAGGTTTCCACGAGCTCGCCTCGTTCCTGGACGCCGTGAGTGGGCTGCCGATGATCGTCACCGTCGATCGCCTGTCGATCCGTGCTCTCCCTTCCGGGAAGCCGAACGCGACGATTGCGGCGACATGCATCGCCACGACCTATGTGCTGCGGGAGCCCGTGGACGGCGTGGACGCGGTGCGCGGGGAAGGGAGGTTGCGCCGATGATGCAGGCGGCGACGCATGCGCTGCTGTTCGCGGGGTTCCTGGTCGGACAGGAACCCGCTTCGGCCGCCCAGGGTCGCGATACTCGTCCGGACGGGACATCCGAGTCCTCGGGGGAGGATGCGGACCTCTCGAACCGCGCGCTTTCCGACGACTCCGGCGGACGTCGGGATCCTTTTCTCGCGCCATCCGCGCGCGGCCGTCCGGACCGGTTCGTCGGGGCGCGGCCGCGCGGACTGGCCGGGATCGCAGTCGAAGAGATGACCCTCCGCGGCCTCGTCCGGCTCGGCGACGAGTATCTCGCGATGCTGGAGACCGAACACGGGAGAAGTCATGTGGTGCGAGGGGGGGAGGAGCTCTTCGACGGCTACGTGCAGTCGGTGGCGGCCGGCGGCGTCGTGATCGTCGTGGATGGGCCGCGCGGCGCGGCACGCGACGAGTGTCTGACGCTGCGGTCGTTGAGGGGGGAGCGATGAACAGGTCGGGCGCTGTCCGTCGTGGGCTCGCGTTGCTGTTGCTGGCGACGGCGGCGGTACGCATCCCGGACGGGGACGGCAGCGCGTCGCTGGCGGGTAGCGGG
>WTGR01000193.1 GCA_011523485.1 Acidobacteriota bacterium | reverse complement strand
GGACAGGTAGTCGATGTCTTCACTGACCTTGCCCTTGACCACCTTGCGGTACGGCGTCTCGAGAAACCCGTACTCGTTCGTGCGCGCATACACGGCCAGGGAGTTGATCAGGCCGATGTTGGGCCCTTCGGGCGTCTCGATCGGGCACACCCGCCCGTAGTGAGTCGGGTGGACGTCGCGGACCTCGAATCCGGCCCGCTCCCGGGTCAGCCCGCCGGGGCCCAGCGCGGAGACCCGCCGCTTGTGCGTCACCTCCGACAAGGGGTTGTTCTGGTCCATGAACTGCGACAGCTGGCTCGAGCCGAAGAACTCCTTCACCGCAGCGGCCACCGGTTTCGCGTTGATCATCTCCTGGGGCATGAGGCCCTCGGACTCGGCCAGCGTGAGGCGTTCCTTGACGGCGCGCTCCACCCGCACCAGACCGATCCTGAACGCGTTCTCGGCCATTTCGCCGACGCTGCGCACGCGGCGATTGCCGAGATGATCGATGTCGTCGACACTGCCGTGCCCGTTGCGGATGTCGATCAGCGTCCTGAGCACGTCGATGATGTCATCCTTGCTCAGGATGCCTTCGCCCTGTGACTCGTCCCGCCCGACCCGGCGGTTGAACTTCATGCGCCCGACATCGGAGAGGTCGTAGCGCTCCGGATTGAAGAACAGGTTCTGGAAGAGGTTCTCGGCCGCCTCCTTGGTCGGCGGCTCGCCCGGGCGCATCATCCGGTAGATCTCCACGAGCGCTTCGAGGCGGGACTGCGTCGAGTCGATTCGCAGCGTGTTGGAGATGAACGGTCCGCGGTCCAGATCGTTGACATACAGGGTACTGATCTTTTTCACGCCGTTGTCGAGGAACTTGCGGACGGTCTCGCCGCTGAGCTCGTCGTTCGCCCCCGCCAGCAGCTCCCCGGTCTCCTTGTCCACGACGTCATGCGCGAGGATGCGGCCCTCGAGGTACTCCAGCGGGACGTCCAGCTGCTTGACGTTCGCGTCCTCCAGTTCGCGAATGTGGCGGACGGTGATGCGCCGGTCCTTCTCGACGACCACCTTGCTGCCGATCGTGATGTCGAAACTGGCCGTTTCCCCCCGAAGGCGCTCGGCGACGAGCTTCAGCATGACGCCGCCCGCGGAGAGAGAGAACTCGTTGGTGTCGAAAAACACACCGAGTATCTCCTCGTTGGAGTACTCGAGCGCCCGCAGCAGGATGGTGACCGGCAGTTTGCGCCGCCGGTCGATACGCACGAACACACAGTCTTTCGGATCGAACTCGAAGTCCAGCCACGAACCCCGGTACGGGATCACCCGCGCGGAAAACAGCAGCTTGCCGGATGAGTGGGTCTTGCCCTTGTCGTGGTCGAAAAACACGCCGGGCGACCGATGCAGCTGCGACACGATGACGCGCTCGGTGCCGTTGATGACGAACGTCCCGTGATCGGTCATCAGTGGCATCTCTCCGAGGTAGACCTCCTGCTCGCGAATGTCCTTGACCTTCTTCCTGCCGCCGGAGGACTCCTTGTCATAGATCACCAGGTGCACCAGGACCCGCAGCGGTGCGGCGTAGGTCAGTCCGCGCAGCTGGCACTCCTTGACGTCGAAGACCGGCTCACCGAAGCGATAGCTCACGTACTTCAGCGCCGCGCTGCCGGAGTAGCTGACGATAGGGAAAACGCTGTTGAACGCCGAGTGCAGACCCATGTCGGCGCGCTCGGTCGCGGGCACGTCCTGCTGCAGGAATTTCTGATAGGAGTCCAGTTGAATCGACAGCAGATAGGGAACGTCCAGTATCCCCGAGAGCTTTCCGAAGTTCTTCCGAATACGCTTCTTTTCAGTAAACGAATACGCCATCGCGGGTTACCTCGACGCCGGTAAGCCGATCGTCTGTGACTGCGGAAAAATGGCTGCGCAAGCCCCCGGCCCGGCGGCGCGCGGGGCTGGCTGCGAACGGGTGTCCGCCCGCCCCGCCGGCGGGCCGGGCCGATGCATGCGGTAAGCGAGGCCGCGCCGGATCACTTGATGTCGAC
>WTGR01000536.1 GCA_011523485.1 Acidobacteriota bacterium | reverse complement strand
TCGCCGAGGACGAGCTGCGCAAACACGGTGGGCTGCCGCCGGTGTTGCCGGTGGTCATCTACAACGGCCGGCGCCCATGGAAGGCACCGGCGAACGTGGCGGAGCTGATCGCCTCTGGTGGCGGCGCGGCGTTGGCGCGGTATCAGCCGTCGCAGCGCTACTTCCTGCTGGACGAGGGCCGCGTCGGTGGTGCTGAGCTTCCGTCGGACAACCTGGTGTCGGCGTTGATCGCGCTGGAGACGAATCGGGACCGGCTGCGGGCCTCGGCGTTGCTGGGAGCGTTGATCGATCTGCTTCGGAAGCAGGATGATGAGGAGTTGACGGCGGCGTTCAGCGAATGGGCGGCGCAGGTGCTGCTGCCACGGCGTTTCCGCGGGTCGGTGTCCGGGCCGCTGCCGCGGCTCGAGGAGGTGCGGACGATGTTGGCCGAAACCGTTCAGGAGTGGACCGCGGAGTGGGTCGAGCAGGGCCGTGAGCAGGGCCACGAGCAGGGCCGCGAGGAAGGCCGCGAGGAAGGCCGCGAGGAAGGCCGCGAGGAAGGCCGCGAGGAAGGGCTGCACGAGCAGCGTGCGTTGCTGTGCCGGCAAGCGGCGAGCAAGTTCGACGCAGCTACCGGCGAGCGGTTGGCCGCCGCACTCGAGGGTGTTGCGGATTCGGACCGCCTGGCGCAGGTCGGCGACTGGATCATCGAGTGCGAGACGGCGTCCGAGCTGTTCGCTCGCTTCCAGGATGGTTCGCTGTAGGCAGCGTGATGGGCCTTGGTGCGCCCCGCAACCCATGCCACGCTCCAGCCGCTGGCGCTCCCCTGTCCGTGGCATCCTCGCCGCGGCGTTCCTCGCGTACGGCGTCGCCGCACCGGACGGCGCCCGCCGCGCGACCGCGACGCCCACCGTCAGCGCATCGGCTGAGGCTCAGACGGCCGCGCCTGCACAGGCGGCAGTCACGCCGACCTTCGCGGACGACATCTCCCCGCTCGTCATCGAGCATTGCGCGCCGTGCCACCGGTTGGGCGAGGTGGGGCCGTTTCCGCTGCTGACGTACGACGACGCGCGGCGCCGGGCGCGGCAGATCGCCGAGGTGACGGCCAGCCGCTTCATGCCCCCCTGGAAACCCGAGCCCGGGTTCGGCGGCCCCTTCATCGGCTCCCGCCGGCTCTCGGACGGCGATGTCGCCCTGTTCCGGCGCTGGGCCGAGGCGGGAGCGCCCGCGGGGGATCCGAGCCGCGTGCCGCCGCAGCCGGACTGGCCCGAGGGATGGCGGCTCGGCACGCCCGACGTGATCGTCACGATGCCGGAGCCGTACTCGGTACCGGCCGACGGCCCCGACACCTTTCGCAACTTCGTTCTGCCGATACCCATCGAGCGCACCGCCTTCGTCGCCGGCATCGAGTTCCGGCCCGGCAACGCCCGGGTGGCGCACCACGCGAATCTGCGCCTCGATCGGACGCGCTCGTCCCGGCAGCTCGACGAGCAGGACCCGGCGCCCGGCTACGAGGGACCCATCAGCCCCCAGGCGCACTATCCCGACGGGCACTTCCTGGGCTGGACCCCAGGCCAGCTTCCACCGCTGGCCGAGCCGGGGATGGCCTGGCGCCTGGAACCGGGCAGCGACTTCGTCATCCAGCTCCACATGCAGTCCACCGGCCGGCCGGAGTCGATCCGGGCCAGCGTCGGCCTCTACTTCACCGACGACCCGCCGGTGCGCACCCCGATGATGATGCGCCTCGGCCGCCAGAGCATCGACATGCCGCCCGGCGAGCGACGCTACGTCATCCGCGACCGGTTCACGCTGCCGGTCGGCGCCGAGCTGATCGGCATCCAGCCGCACGCGCATTTTCGCGCCACGGAGATCAACGGCTTCGCCACGTTCCCCGACGGCCGGACGGAGCCGCTGATTCGCATCTCCGACTGGGACTTCAACTGGCAGGACGTCTACCGCTACCGGACGCGCCCGTTTCTGCCGGCCGCCAGAGCATCGACATGCCGCCCGGCGAGCGACGCTACGTCATCCGCGAC
>WTGR01000698.1 GCA_011523485.1 Acidobacteriota bacterium | reverse complement strand
CTCCAGCACCGCGTCGTCGGTGCCGCCGCGGCAGCGAATCCGACGGCTGGCCGCGCCGGACGTCACCAGCCACCGTTCCGGTCGCGGCTCAGTCATCGGCCCCCAGCCTCCAGCCGGCAAGACGGCTCCAGACGCCGGCGTCCCGCGCGTCGCGGACGGTCCCGCCGGGCGGGCGGCGGCCCGCGCCGGCGCCAGCGCCGGAGCCGCCGCCGGCGGATGCACGGCGATCACGTTTCGACTGCACGGCGCTCGCCGCGGCGGCGACGGCGGCCAGCGCGATCTCGTTCGGCGCGGCCCCGATCAGCGCCTTCTCGTGCTCGGCGAGGAAGCCCGTGTGTACGTCGCCCCGCACGAACGCCTCGTGGGCGAGAACGCGCCGCAGGAGGCCGATGTTGGTCTGCAGGCCGAGCACCGCGAACTCTCCGAGCGCCGCGTGAGCGCGGCGCCGCGCCTGCTCACGCGTACGCCCGGCGGCGGCGAGCTTCGCAAGCAGCGGGTCGTAGTGGACCGGGACGTCGCTGCCTGCGCCCACGCCGGAATCGACGCGTATGCCGGGCCCCGACGGTTCGTGATATCCAGCGATCGTGCCGGCCTGCGGCAGGTAGTCGGCGGCCGGGTCCTCGGCGTAGACGCGGCACTCGACGGCGTGGCCGCGGGGTGCGACCTCGGCCGCGCTCCACGGCAGCGGCCGTCCCGCCGCGACGAGCAATTGCGCCTCCACGAGGTCCACGCCCGTGACCAGCTCCGTGATGGGATGCTCGACCTGCAGGCGGGTGTTCATCTCCAGGAAATAGCACCCGGCGTCGTCGCCGGCGCCGTCGATCAGGAACTCGACGGTGCCGGCGTTCTCGTAGCCGGCGTGGCGCGCCACGTCCACCGCCGCGGCGGCGAGGCGGGCGCGCAGGCCGGGAGACAGGCCCGGAGCCGGGGACTCCTCGATCACCTTCTGATGGCGCCGCTGCGTGGAGCAGTCCCGCTCCCCGAGCTGCAGGACGCTCCCGTGCCGATCCGCCACCACCTGCACCTCGACGTGCCGCGGCCGCTCGATCCGCCGCTCGACGTACAGCGTGCCGTCGCCCGCCGTGGCCAGCGCCTCGCGCCGGGCCCGCGCGATGTCTTCCTCGAGGGAGTCCGCGCTGGTCGCGGTCACCATCCCCTTGCCGCCGCCGCCGGCCGAGGGCTTCAGGATCAGCGGGAATCCGGTCCGCCGCGCCGCCGCGGCGATGCCGGCCTCCGACTGGTCCGCGGGCTCGCCGCCCGGCACCACCTGAACGCCCGCGTCCCGGGCCGCGCGCCGCGCGTTGATCTTCGAGCCGAAACGGGCGATCACGTCCGCCGAAGGGCCGATGAAGGTCAATCCCGCGGCGGCGCACGCCGCGGGCAGGGCGGGGGCCTCGGAGAGAAAGCCGTAGCCGGGGTGCACCGCGTCGGCGCCGCTGGCGCGGGCGGCGTCGATGATGCGCCCGACCGCGAGGTAGCTCTCCGATGCCGGCGCCGGGCCGATGCGCACCGCCGCGTCGCACGCGGCGACGTGGCGCGCGTCGCGGTCGGCGTCCGAGAACACTGCCGCGGTGGGAATGCCGAGTGCGCGGCAGGTGCGCGCGATACGGACTGCGATCTCGCCGCGGTTGGCGATCAGGACCCGCGTGAACATGGAACGCTACATTCGGAACACGCCGTACGCCGGCGCTTCGATCGGCGCGCGGCACGCCAGCGTCAGGCCCAGGGCCAGCGCGTCGCGCGTCTCGGCCGGCGCCAGGATGCCGTCGTCCCACAGGCGCGCGGTCGCGTAGTACGGCGATCCCTCCCGCTCGTACTTCTCCCGGATCGGCGCCCGGACCGCCTCGATCTCCGCCTCGTCCAGGGTCTTCCCCGCACGGGCCGCCTGGTCGGCCTTGACGGTCGCGAGCACCCCGGCCGCCTGCTCGCCCCCCATCACGGAGATCCGGGCGTTCGGCCAGGTCCAGAGGAAGCGCGGATCGTAGGCGCGCCCGCACATGCCGTAGTTGCCGGCGC
>WTGR01000001.1 GCA_011523485.1 Acidobacteriota bacterium | reverse complement strand
CCCCTCGACGACTACACGCCGGTGACCGAGCAGATGCTCGTCGACCCGCCGGCGGGCGACTGGCCGATGTGGCGGCGCACCTACAACCACTGGGGCCACAGCCCCCTCGACCAGATCGACACGACCAACGTGGGCGGCCTGCGCCTCGCCTGGGCCTGGACCATGGCCGAGGGCCTGCAGGAGACCACGCCCCTCGTGCACGACGGCGTCATGTTCCTGGTGCAGGCGTGCGACTACGTCGAGGCGCTCGACGTGCGCGACGGCACGCGCCTGTGGGAGTATCGCCGGCCGCGGGTCGAGCACGGCGCCACGCTGGCCTGCGCCAGCCGCAACGGGACCCTCTACGACGACAAGCTGTTCATCGGCACCCACGACGCCCACCTGGTGGCGCTGGACGCGCGCAGCGGCGAGGTGGTGTGGGACGTCACGGTAGGCGACTGGGAGGTCGGCCAGCACTACTCCGGGGGACCGCAGGTCATCAAGGGCCGGGTGGTGGCCGGCATGTCGGGCTGCTACTACCTCAACACGCGCTGCTGGATCTCCGCCCACGACGCCGAGACCGGGGAGGAGGTGTGGCGCACCTACACGATTCCCCGCGAAGGCGAGTTCGGCTACGACTCCTGGGGCGACATCCCCGACGAGCTGCGGCGCGGCGGCTCCTCGTGGAACGCCCCGAGCTACGACCCCGAGTTGAACCTCATCTACGCCGGCGTCGGGGTGCCGATTCCGTGGGGCTCGGTGCAGCGCGGCACCGGCGACGGCGACGTCCTCTACACGAACTCCACCCTCGCGCTCGACGCCGACACGGGCGAGATCGTGTGGTACTTCCAGCACACCCCGAACGACGAATGGGACCTCGACCATCCGTACGCCCGGCTCGTGGTCGAGACCGAGGTATCGCCGGATCCGGACGCAGTCGAGTGGCTGAACGGCGGGATCATCCCCGGCTCGCGCCGCAAGATCGTGACCGGCATCCCGGGCAAGACCGGCATCGTCTGGGCGCTCGACGCCGCCACCGGGGCCTTCCTCTGGGCCGAGCCGACGAACCGCCAGAACGTGGTGGCCGACGTCGACGCCGAGAGCCGCCGCGTGCTCCTGAACGAGGAGCTGAAGTTTCCGCAGGTCGGCGAGCCGGTCTTCGTCTGCCCGAGCCTGACCGGCGGCATCAACTGGAACGCGACCGCCTACCACCCCGGTACGAACGCCCTGTACGCGCCCACCAACAACGTCTGCATGACCCTGACGCTGAACGAGTTCCGCGACCGCCCGGGCTTCCACCACGGGTCGGCGCGGGCCACGCGCGAGGTAGCCCCGGACGTCGACGGGCAGGTCGGCATGCTCACCGCGATGGACATGGCGACCGGCGCAACGCGGTGGGTGCATCGCCAGCGGGCCGGCATCGGCGGTTCGGTGCTGACCACCGGCGGCGGACTGGTGTTCGTGACCGACGACGCGCGCCGCTTCCGTGCGTTCGATGCGAGAACCGGCGACATCCTCTGGGAGCGGATCCTCAACTCCAGCGCCGGCGGCTTCCCGGTGAGCTACCTGCACGACGACGTGCAGTACGTCGCCATCGCGGCCGGGGGCGGGGTCAACTACCGGATGGTCACGCCGGAGATCCGGCAGCCGCCGCGCGGCAACGTGCTCTGGGTCTTCCGGCTTCCCTGAGACGGCGTAGCGCACTCCTCCCAGGTCGCACCCCCGCGAGGATGGGAAGCGCCTCTGGCTGGTGACTCTCGGCTGTGAACGACGGAACGCCAGCGGGCAATCGCCGTTGCCGTTGACAGGGGGACGGGTGGGTAATACGGTATTGCCCGCGATGGCGACAATCTCCTTCAAGGTCAGTGACGAGGAAGCTCGCCTGATACGGGCGCGCGCCCGTAGCGAAGGCGTCAGCGTCTCGGAGCACCTCCGGCGCCGGGCGCGCCTCGCCATGCCCCCGCCCAGTTCGGCACGGCTCGTGCGTTGCCCGCACACGGGCGCGAAGATCTTCGCCGCCCTGGAGGACCTGCCCCCCCTC
>WTGR01000416.1 GCA_011523485.1 Acidobacteriota bacterium | reverse complement strand
ACGCCGAGCCCGTGGGTGAACTCGCCGCCCCTTCGGACCCGATCCGGTCCGGTCATCGCGTCGGCCACGTACCGCCAGCCCCAAGGCCCGACGGCATCCCGGATGGCCTCGATCTCGTGCATCATCTCTTCGGCCAGGTGGACGCGGCCGGCGGTACACGAGCAGGACATCGAAGCCGAGCTGCCGCGCCTCGGCCACCGCGGCGGTGTCCGAGGCGCGGCAGCTCGGCTTCGATGTCCCTCGTGGATACCGCCGGCCGCCTCCACCTGGACGAAGAGATGATGCACGAGATCGTGGCCATCCGGGATGCCGTCGAGCCTTCGGATCTGCTGTTCGTGGCCGACGCGATGACCGGACAGGATGCGGTCCGAAGCGCCGGCGAGTTCAACCACCGGCTCGGCGTGACCGGCGTGGTGCTCACCAAGCTGGACGGCGACGCGCGGGGCGGGGCGGCGCTGTCCGTGGTGTCGGTGGTCGGGGTGCCGGTCACGTTCGCGGCGACCGGCGAGCGGATGGAGGACCTGGAGCCGTTCAGGCCCGACCGGCTGGTGTCGCGCCTGCTGGGTATGGGCGACGTGCTGAGCCTCGTCGAGCGGGCCGAGCAGGCGATTACCCGGGACGACGCCGCCTCGATGGCGACGCGCATCCGGCGCAACGAGCTCACGCTCGACGATCTGAAGCAGCAGATGCGGGCCGTCGGTCGGATGGGGCCGCTGAACCAGGTCCTCGGCATGATTCCGGGGCTCGGCTCGCGGATCCCCGAGGGCGAGGTCGATCCGAGCGTGATGACCCGCATGGTGGCCATCATCGATTCGATGACCGCGCAGGAGCGCCGAGCCCCGGCAGTCATGAACGGGAGCCGGCGGCGCCGCGTGGCGCGCGGCAGCGGGACGACGGTGCAGGACGTCAATCGGCTGCTCCGGCAGTTCGCCGAGATGCGCAAGATGTTGAAGACCGTCGGCGGGCGGAGCCGGCGGAAAGGGAAGCGGCGGCGCATGGCGTTGCCGACCATGCAATGACGCCGGGGCCGCGGCGCGCGGTCTCGGGGCGGCGACGCGACTGGTGAAGGAGAGAGGATGCTGACGATTCGACTGCGGCGGCAGGGAGCGAAGAAGAGTCCGTTCTACCGGCTGGTGGTGATCGACTCGCGCAGCGCCCGCGACGGACGCGCGCTGGAGGTGGTGGGGCACTACGACCCGACGGTGCAGCCCGAGGCGCTGACGGTGAAGATCGATCGAATCGATCACTGGGTGGCGCAGGGCGCACGGATGAGCGACACCGTTCGTACCCTGATCGCCCGCAATCCCGCGGCCGCGGCCGGAAGCGAGGAGACGGCGGAGTCGGCGGCGGCGCCGGCGCCGCCGGCGGCTCCGTGAGCAGCGCGCGGGACGTGGTCGAGGTGATCGCGAAGGCGCTGGTCGATCATCCCGACTCGGTTCAGGTGGACGAACGGGTCGAGCGCGGCGGTGTGCGCATCGAGTTGACGACACGTCCGGGTGACCTCGGCAAGCTGATTGGACGCCGTGGCCGTACTGCGTCGGCGGTGCGGGCGCTGGCCGAGATCGCCGCGGAACGCGACGGCATGCGGGCCGCGGTCGACTTCCTCGACGAGGAGTGACGCGCCGGTGGAGCACGGCTCGTGGCGGGAGATGGCGGTCGTCGGCGTCGTCGCGCGGACGCACGGGAGGCATGGCGAGGTGGTGGTCAACCCGGAGACCGACTTTCCGGAGGAGCGCTTTCGCGCGGGCGGCACGCTGTTCGTGGCGCAGGCCGGCATCCCCGTAGCGGTGAAGATCCGGGACGCGTGGTTCCACCGCGGTCGTCCGGTCGTTTCCTTCGAGAGGGTAGACACCCTGAGCGCCGCGGAGGGCCTGCGGGGCGTCGAGCTGCGCGTGCCGGACGAGGCGCTGCAGCCGCTTCCGGCGGACACGTGGTACGAACACGAACTCGTCGGCTGCGTGGTACGGACGGTGAGCGGCGACGAGGTCGGGACGGTGGCCGCGGTCGAAGGACCCGCGGGAGCCAAGCGCCTGATCGTCGGCCCGCGGGGGCGCGAGATCGACGTTCCGCTCGTTGCGGAGATCTGCGTCACGGTCGATGCGGACGCCGAGTCGATTGTCATCGATCCGCCGCCCGGTCTGCTCGAGGTGAATCGAACCCGGGCCGCGGGCGGCGGCCGGCGGTCGGAACGTCGCGGTACCGGGAGCGACGGATGAAGTTCGACGTCGTCACGGTCTTTCCGGAGCTGGTGGAGCAGGTCACGAGGGTCGGCGTGGTCGGGCGGGCGCGCGACGCCGGCCTGCTGGATGTGGCGGTGCACGACCTGCGGGATTTCACGGCGGACCGTCACCGTACGGTGGACGACGCGCCGTACGGCGGCGGGCCGGGCATGGTGCTGAAGGTCGAGCCGTTCATCCGCGCGGTCGAGCGCGTACGGGATTGCCGCGGAGAACCCGCGGCGGTGATCCTCCTGTCCCCGCAGGGCAGGACCTTCACGCACGAGTCGGCGGTCCGCTTGAGCGGCCTCGAGCACATCGTTCTGCTGTGCGGGCGCTATCAGGGCGTCGACGAGCGCGTACGCGAACAGGTGGCCACCGAGGAGATCTCGATCGGCGACTACGTCCTGAGTGGCGGCGAGCTGGCCGCGGCCGTGGTCATCGACGCCGTGTCGCGGCAGGTGCCCGGCGTCGTGGGCAATTCGGAGTCGGTGGCGACGGATTCGTTCGTGCGCCGGATGCTGGACTGTCCGACGTACACCCGTCCGGCCAGTTTGAACGGGCAGGAGGTGCCTGAAGTGCTGGTGTCCGGCGATCACGCCGAGATACGGCGGTGGCGGAAGCGCGAGGCGGTGAAGCGCACGCTCCGCCGGCGACCGGATCTGTTGCGGCGTGCGCGTCTCGACGATGAGGAACGGGAGTGTCTCCGCGAGCTTCAGACGCAGGGGGCAACGAGGAGAGCAGAGCCATGAAGGCCATCGAAGCGGTGGAGCAGAACCAGCTCGTCGAGCGGCCGGACATCCGGTCGGGCGATACGATTCGCGTGCACGTGCGGGTGACCGAGGGTGAGAAGGAACGGATTCAGGTGTTCGAGGGGATCGTAATCGGCCAGCATCGCCGCGGCGCCGGCTCGACCGTCACCGTTCGCAAGGTGTCGTTCGGCCAGGGCGTCGAGCGGATCTTTCCGCTGCACTCGCCGATGATCGACCGGATCGAGGTCGTGCGCTCCGCGCGGGTTCGGCGCGCGAAGCTGTACTTCCTCCGAAAGCTGCGGGGCAAGGCGGCGCGCATGCGCGAACGGCGCAGGCGCTAGCCCGACCATCGTCGCCTGTATTTCCGATTGCCGCCCTATCGGCATTCTCGTGGCGAGGCCCCGTCCCGCAGCGCGGCGGACCATGGAGAACGCGCTGCGTCGTCGAGGGTTCGCGCATGTCGCGGGGGCCGACGAGGCAGGCCGGGGGGCACTGGCGGGGCCCGTGGTGGCCGCTGCGGTGGTGCTCGATTCCCGAAAGCACATCGCCGGCCTGCGCGATTCGAAGCTGCTGACGGCGTTGCAGCGCGAGCGACTCTATGTCGAGATCACCGGGACTGCCCGCTGGGCCGTAGCCTCGGCGGCGCCGGACGACGTCGATCGGCTCAACGTGCATCGCGCATCGCTCGATGCGCTCCGCCGCGCGATACTGGCGCTGGAGCCGCGACCGGCATTCGCTCTCGTCGACGGCTTTCGCGTGCCGGGCCTCGACCTGCCGCAGCGTGCCGTGATCGGGGGCGACCGGCGTTGCGCGGCGATCGCCGCCGCCTCCATCGTGGCGAAGGTGAGCCGTGACCGGGAGATGGTGCGGTTGCACGCCGTCGACCCACGCTATGGCTTCGACCGCCACAAGGGTTACGCGACCCGTGCGCATGTCGACGCCGTCGCCCGGTTCGGGTACTCGGACGTGCATCGACGCTCCTTTCGGCCGCACTCCCTGTGACAGGCATGGCCTGCAAGCCCGTACCGCTCTCGTCCTCTTCGACCCTGATCTGTCTCGTGACCGATCGGATCGCGCTTGCCGAGACCGCGACGGACGCCGGGGACGAAGCGCTCCCGCAACTTCTGGAGGTGATCGCCGATTGTGCGGACGCCGGTGTCGACCTCGTGCAGATCCGGGAACCCGGTCTGCACGACCGAAGTCTCCTGAACCTGGTGCGGGGCGCGGTGGACCGCACCCGCGCCACGTCTGCCCGCGTGGTCGTCAACGACCGCCCCGACGTGGCGCTGGCGGCCGGCGCCGACGGCGTGCATCTGAAAGACGATGCGCGCTCCGCGCGGCGCGTCCGCGCTCTCGGCCCGCGCGGCTGGATCGTGGGGCGTTCGGTTCACGACGCTTCCGCGGCGCGGCGGGCAACGCAGTCCGGCGCGATCGACTACCTGCTCGCCGGCACCGTGTTCGCATCGGCGTCGAAACCGGGCCGGCCGCCGCTCGGACTCGATGCACTGCGCGACATCGTGCGCGCGTCCAGCCGGCCGGTCCTTGCTATCGGGGGCGTGACGGTGGATGACGGCGCGGCGGTGGCGGCGACCGGCGCGGCCGGGGTGGCGGGCATCCGGCTCTTTCGATGCGGGCCGTCGAGCCGTCGCGCGCGAATCGCAGAGCGGGTGCAGGTGCTGCGCGCCGCGTTTGACAGGGGAAGAACCCTCGACTAACGTGCGGGTCCTGTGACTGAAGCCTCTCCGGAGCCGTTCGGCAAGCTGCTGCTCGATGCGCGCAAGGCGCGCGGCATGACGCTGGCGCAGATCTCGGCTTCCACGAAGATCCCCGTTTCCAAGCTGCAGGCGATAGAGCGCGACGATATCGAGAGCCTCCCGGGCGGGATCTTCACGCGCGGCTTCGTGCGCTCCTACGCCGAGACCGTCGGACTGGACCCCCAGGAGACCCTGGTGGAGTTCGAAGCCCGTTTCCCGGACGAATCCTCCGTCGCCACGCTGCATGCGACCATCGAGGGCCGTGCGAACGAGGAGTTCGTCCGGCGGCAGCGGACGGCGAAGAGCGTCGTCTGGCTCGCGCTGTTGGCGGTGCCGTTGGTCTTGTGGGCGCTGAGCGCGCTGGTCCCGAGCGATGCCGAGCCGCCCGCGCCGGCAGGGCTTGTCGCCGCGGGCGCGGAGGTTGCGACCGGGACCGGGGCCGAGCCGCCGCCTCCGCCGCAGCCTGCGGAAGAGCCGGCGCCCCCACCGCCGGTCGAGTCCCCGTTGCGCCCGGACCCGGCGCCGGCCGAAGCGGTCGAATCCGGCGTGCTCACGATGGAGATGAGCGCGACGGCGGACTGCTGGGTGCAGGCCTCGGCCGATGGCGACAGGGTCATCTCCCGGCTGTTGCGCGCCGGTGAGCGAGAGGTGATCGTCGCGCGGGAGGAGATCGGTCTGCGGGTGGGTGACGCCGGCGCCTGCGCGTTCACGATCAACGAGCGTCCGGGTCGGTCGCTCGGCGAATCGGGCGAGGTCGTGGACATACGCGTCACGGAGGCGAACTACCTGAGCTTCGTCGCCGAGTGATCGGCGATCCGCCCGAGTGCCCGCGTGCCGGTTGCCTTGTCCATCATGCCGCGCCAACCGAGGCCGGCGGAGCCGATACCCGGAGTCCGCGGGTGTCGATGCGACAGTCCAGCACGCGTGCTCCCGCCAGAGCGAGGGCGTCCCGCACCGCTGCGGTGCGTTCGGGCGGGGCCAGAAAGAGGAGGCAGCCGCCTCCGCCGGCGCCGCAGACCTTGGCGGCGTCGGCGCCGGCCTGCCGGCCGCAGGCGATGAGCGCATCGAGTCGTGCGGTCGTGACCCCGGGCGCCAGCCGCTTGCGCAGGTTCCATTCGAGCGCGACGTGGCGGGCCACCTCGTCCCACCGGGCCGCTTCGAGGGCGCGCCGCATCCCCAGGGCGACGTCGCGGATCTCGTCGAAGAGGGCGGTGACCGACGGGTCGCCATCGATACGGCGCTTCGTCACCTCCCAGTTGTTGATGCCGGAGTCGCGGGACTGCTCCGTGTACACGAGCACCATTCGGTTGGTGAGGGACTCGGGGTCGACGCCGAGTGGAACGCGCGACACGCCGGCCGGACCCATCTCGAGCGCCGCGATGCCGCCGTAGGTGGCGGGCCGGTAGTCCTGGCCTCCGGTCGGCACGCCGAGTACCTGGGCCTCGAGGTTCAGGGCCAGGGCGATCAGCGATTCCCCGGCCAGTTGGCGGTCCTGCCAGCGCGCGAGCGCCGCGCACAGCGCGATGTTGAGAGCCGAGGACCCGGCCAGGCCGGCGCCGACCGGGGCCGCCGAGCGGGTGGAGACGGTGAGCCCCTCGGCGCGAAAGTAGCGGAGCACGCGTGCCACCAGGCGTGACGCGGGGGTGTCTGCGAGCTCCGACCAGTGCGCCGCCTCCACCCTGGCTCCGGTATCTTCCGCGACGATACGCAGCCGTCCGTCGGGGTTGGGCGTCAGTTGGCACTCGGCCCGCACCGTGATGGCGGCGTTCAGGGTCTGCGCGTCTTCGTGGAGAAGATAGAGGGGCCAGATGTCCAGCGTCCCGCCCGCGAGGTCGACTCGCGTGGGAGCCGACGCGTGAACCCGCACGCAGGAATTATAATGAGCGCAACCCCTTCGGATGCCTACAGGCTTGCGGCGTCATCTCGGACAACTGGTCGTGGTCGGATTCGCCGATGTTGCGCTGCCCGTGGAGTTGCGCGCAATCGCGCGCGAGTTCGATCTCGGCGGCGTGATCCTGTTTGCGAGGAACGTCGAAGCACCGCTGCAGGTGGCCGAGTTCGCGTACGACGTCAAGCAGCTCACGGAGATTCCGCCCTGGGTGTCGGTCGACCAGGAGGGCGGCCGGGTGCAGCGTCTGAGGGCGCCGTTCACGGAGTGGCCGCCGCTGGAAACGCTCGGGCGGCGCGGCGACGCGGATCTGACGGCGCGTTTCGGCCGCGCTCTCGCGCGCGAGTTGCGGAGCGTCGGCATCACCCTCGACTACGCACCGGTGCTCGACGTGCAGAGCAATGCCGCCAACCCGGTCATCGGCGACCGATCGCTGTCGGAGGATCCGGGCGAAGTCGCACGGCTCGGCTCCGTTCTCATTCGCGCGTTCGAAGCGGAAGGGCTGGCCGCGTGCGGGAAGCACTTTCCCGGGCACGGGGATACGAGCCTCGATTCCCATCTGGAGCTGCCGGTCGTCGAGCACGAGCCGCGGCGCCTGCAGGAGGTCGAGCTACGGCCGTTCCGCGCGGCCATCGAGACCGGCGTGGCCGCCCTGATGACCGCGCACGTCCGGTATCCGGCACTGGATGAGAGCGCGCCGGCGACGCTCTCGCGGGCGCTGATCACCGGCCTGCTGCGCCAGGAACTGGGGTACGACGGACTCGTGGTTACGGACGACATGGCGATGGGCGCCATTGCGAAGCACCAGGCGGCGGCGCCGGCGGCCGTCGAGGCAGTCAGCGCCGGATGCGATCTGGTGCTGCTCTGCGAGCCGAATCCGGCGGGGCAGGTGGAGGTCATCGAAGGCCTGATCCGCGCGGTGGAGGACGGCACGCTGCCCGAGCGCCGGGTCGAGGAGGCCCTGGGGCGGCAGCGGCGCGCCCGGGAGCGGTTCCTGCAGGGGGATGACGGCTGGCGGCCGCCTCCGGCAGCGCGCCTGAACGAGGTGATCGGGTGCGCCGAGCACGAGGAGATCGCTCACGCCATGCGGGAGTCGCTGTAAGAGGATGCGCAGGCCGCCGGCGTTGCGTGCGGGTGATCGCATCGCGCTGATCGCGCCGGGGAGTCCGTTCGACCGGACGGTGTTCGACCGCGGGCTCGACGAGTTGCGGGCGCTGGGGTTCACGCCGGTGTTCGAGCCGTCGGTGTTCGAGCGGCGGAAGTACGTGGCCGGACCGGCGGAGGGGCGCGCGAACGCGTTCGCATCGGCCTGGGCCGATCCCTCCATCGCCGGCGTCCTCGCGGTCCGCGGCGGCTACGGCAGCGCGCAGGTGCTGCCGTGGCTGGATGCGGAGCGGATGCGCGCGGGATGCAAGGTGCTGCTCGGGTGCAGCGACGTGACCGCGCTGCTGACCTACGTGACGACGCGCTGCGGCCTGGTGGGGTTTCACGGGCCGATGCTGGTTCATCTGGCCGCGGGCGACGACGGCTACGACCGGAACTCGCTGCTCGGTCAACTGACCGGCGCGCACCCCTACGGCGAGCTGGCGGCCGACGGGCTCGAGGTGCTCAAGCGGGGGCGGGCTCGGGGGCCGCTGCTGGGG
>WTGR01000478.1 GCA_011523485.1 Acidobacteriota bacterium | reverse complement strand
CCGGCGTCACGATGCTCGATGCGGTGCGGACGTTCTGGGACGGCCTGTACGCGGCGCGGGCGGAGGTGCCATGTATTCCCCGCGAGCTGTCGGTACATTGAGCACCGCCCGAGAGTCGACGCGCTCCTGGGATGGAGCTCACGAACAACGGCCCGCGACGCACGCTGCGAAAACGCACGAGCTCCGTCACGGCCGCGGCCGCGCCCTGAGCGTGGACAGGTAGCGGCGTCGTTGCTCCGTTCCACTGCGCATCGGTTTACGGAAAAGGAGAAATGTATAGCGGCGGTGCGCAACAGTGGGCGGCCGCAAACCAGCCCATGGGTTTATGATCTCCAAATCATGTTCACTATACGTGCGCAGAAGGGAACCAAGCTAAACCAACTCCAGAGGCTCCTGCCCGAAGGGCTGGTCGTGGACGCCGCTTGGCTTGAGGCGCGGGGCTACTCACGGGGCCTGCGAAGCCGCTATCTGGCCAGCGGCTGGCTGGAACAGCCCGCCCGGGGCAGCTACCGGCGGCCCGGAGGCAAGCTCCTGTGGCAGCACGTCGTCGTCTCCCTGCAGGGGCTGCTGCAGATCCCCGTGATCGTCGGGGGTCGCACGGCACTCGAACTTCACGGATTCTCACACTATGCCTCGCGGATTGGTCCGAGGGAGATCCACCTCTACGGAGACGAGCCGCCTCCTGGCTGGGTTCTGAAGCTGTCCCTGGACCAGCAACTGATCTTCCATCGCGCCAAGAGACTCTTCCGGACACAAGCCATAGCGGACCAGGCCGGCAGCATGAGCTGGAAGCCATTGGAGCAGTGCTTCACCGGCCCGGAGCTCCCGCCGGGCGGGAGCCTGACCCGTCTGAGCTGGGGTCAATGGAATTGGCCCCTCGGGCTTTCCGCGCCGGAACGGGCGATCCTGGAACTGCTCGATGAAGTTCCCGAACGGGAGACCTTCCATCAGGCCGACAAGCTCATGGAGAGCCTGCGCACGCTCAGCCCGCGCCGCCTGCAGCAGCTACTCGAGAACTGTCACAACGTCAAGGTGAAGCGTCTGTTCCTGTGGTTCGCCAAACGCCATGGATTTCAGTGGCTGCCGCAGCTCGAGCAAGAGCGTATCGACCTCGGCAGGGGAAAGAGGATGTTGGTGCGCAGTGGAACACTGGATCCAACATACCTGATAACGGTACCCGGAGATATGAATGCCGGCGAGTGAGCACTATCGGCGCCAAGTCGGCCTGTTGATCCGAGTCCTTCCGCTGGTAGCCGAGGAACAGGTGTTCGCGCTCAAAGGCGGGACCGCGATAAACCTGTTCATTCGCGACTTGCCACGCTTGTCTGTCGACATCGATCTCACGTATCTGCCGGTTGCAGGACGACCTGAGTCCCTCGCCGATATCGACACGGCGATGAAGCGAATTGCCGGGCGCGTACGTGCCGGGCTGCCCGGTACCCGCGTCCACGAGGCTAGCTTGGCGAGCGACGGCGCGGTGAACAAGCTCTTCGCCAGGGACGGCGACGTGCAGGTGAAGATTGAAGTGACGCCTGTCATCCGGGGCTGCGTCTACGAGCCCGAACGAAGAACCGTTTCGGCACGCGTGGAGGCGGAATATGGATTTGCCGAGGCGCAAATCGTGTCCTTCGCGGATCTGTATGCTGGCAAGTTGGTTGCTGCACTCGACCGCCAGCACCCTCGCGATCTATTCGATGTGGGGGAACTGCTTGCGAACGAAGGGATCGACGACACGCTGCGAACGGCCTTCGTCATCTATATGCTCAGCCACAACCGGCCGATGGCGGAAGTGCTCGCGCCGACGCGCAAGGATATCGCAGGGGAGTTCGGACGGGGCTTCCATGGCATGACCGAGGCTACCGTCACCGTGGATGACCTCGTCGAGGCACGAGAGCAACTCATTGCCGAGATCGTGGGCAGTATGCCACGAGCCCACAAGGACCTGCTGATGTCCTTTGAGGCCGGCAGGCCGGACTGGTCGCTGATCGACGTGCCACAGGCTGCGGAGCTCCCAGCGGTCAG
>WTGR01000542.1 GCA_011523485.1 Acidobacteriota bacterium | reverse complement strand
CGCTGCGCAGCGTCCCGTCGAAGTTGAACAGCAGCGATCCGACCGCGGTGTCGACCGTGTTGTCGGCGTTGGTCAGGTTGAAGACCTCAAGGATCGGCTCGATGACCGTGCCGTTGCCCACGGCGAAGCGGCGCGACACGCGGATGTCCCAGGTGAAGAAGGCGTTGTCCCGCCGCAAGGTGTTGCGTGTGAGGATCGTCCCGTCGGCGCAGATGCGGTCCGACGGCTGCGCGGCCCGCAGGCCCCGGTTGGCGCACTGCTCGGAGACCGGAGATGCCGACAGGTAGCGCACGACGTTGTTCAATTGCAGCTCGCCCGGCAGCGTGGCCAGCAGGTAGCCGCTCACCTGGTGGCGGCGGTCGCGGTCCGACCAGCCGTACTCCGGGGCGAGGTTGCCGGCGTTGGCGTAGCGGAGGACGAACGGATCGCGCTCGTTGTCGTCGTCGGAGCGGTCGTAGGCCAGCGTGTAGTGGGTCTCGAAGGTGAGCGGCCGGTTGCGGACCGCGCCCCGCCCGCGCAGCCCGAGCGTCAGTCCGTGATACCGCGACCGCGCGCTGCTCTCCGCCACGGTCAGCGCGTTGATGCCGCCCCCGGACGGGTGGGTGCCGATGCCGAACGGCGAGCCGAACACGGGATCGTTGCGGTTGACGAAACGGAAGAGCTGGCCGGTCCTGGCGTGGACGAAGGTGGCGCTGGCCGCCACGCCGCGTCCGATGTCGCGGTCCAGGCCGGTGCTGAACGACCAGGTGCGCGGCAGCTCCAGGTCGCGGTCGGCGACCTGGATGTCGGGCAGGAACGGCGGCGCGGCCGACGCGTCGATCAGCTCGTCGATGGCGGGCACCGGACCGAGGGCCGCGGCGGCGGCGCTGCTGCGGAACAGGGTCTGCTGGAAGGCCCCGTTGGTCGACCGGTGCTGGGCGAAGACCAGCATCGGGATGCGGGCCACGTACGATCCCCCGTTGGCGCGCACCACGGTGCGGCCGTCGCCGGCGACATTCCAGGCCAGCCCGACCCGCGGCTGGAAGTTGTCGAGATCGTGCGGAATGCGGCCGTCGGACGGGAACCGGGGATCGTCGAGGTACGGCGCGAAGAAGGTGTCCGCCGGCTCGACGAACATCGTGGGATGCCAGGTCCCCTCCCAGCGGAGCCCGAGGTCCAGCGTCACCCGGTCGTGCGGATGCCAGGTGTCCTGCAGGAACGCGCCCAGCTCGTGGACCCGGAACGCCTGCAGGCCGAGCTGCTCGGCCGGCACGCCGGGCACGGTCGCCGACTGCAGGTAGAGAAGAACCGGCCCGGCGACGCCGGTCCCCGGCGGGCAGACGCCCAGCGCGCTGGACGATCCATCGGAGCAGGTGACGAAGCGGTTGCCCTGGGTGACGAAACCCATGAAACCGTCGACCGAGTCGAAGACGTAGCGTCCGTTCGCGAAACCGATGAACTGCTGCTCGACACCGGTCCGGTTGTACTCCAGCCCCGCCTTGAACAGGTGGTCGCCGGTGGCGAAAGACACGTTGTCGACCACCTGCAGCCGGGTGTCGAACGCCGGATCGATCGGGAGGAAGAACGGCAGCCCGATCCGGAACCCGTCGGCGAAATCCATGCCGATGTCGGGGAACGGACGCCCGCCCAGCCGCTCGAACTGCGGCGGGCCGGCGGTGCGCGCGCCGGGCAGCAGCGGCCCGTCGTACCAGCGGGGCCGGTCCTCGCGCGCCCACTGGATGCGCAGCTCGTTGGAGAGCGCGTTGGTGAGCAGGGAGCGCAGGCTGCCGTTGAAGGCGTGCGACTCGTCCCCCTCGATCCCGTTCATCGACGCCCCCCAGGCGTCGACGTCGAAGGTGCCGTTCACCTGCTCCGCCCACGTGTAGTTGTACTTGAACGACGCCTGGTGCCGGCCGTCGAGGTTGAAATCCAGCTTGGCGAGCAGCGACCGCGCGTCGTCGGTGCGCCGGATCGGCCCGAACTCGTCGTCGAACAGCCCCGGCCAGCGCGCCTGCAGGAAGCTGCCGAGCCGCTCCAGGTTGGCCGGGTTCACGACGTGCCGGACCGCCTGCTTGGTCTCGTTCGCTGCCTGCTGGTCGTAGGCGAGGAAAAAGAAGGCCCGGTCGCGCACGAGGGGGCCTCCCAGCGTGGCGCCGGCCTGGTTCCGGCCGAAGTCGGGCTTCCCGCCTCCCCGCGCCGCCGGAAACGGCGCCGCCATCTCGTCCCACTGGCCGAAGTAGTGCGCCGAGCCGCTCAGGTCGTTCGTCCCCGACTTGGTGATCACGTTGACGAAGCCGCCGGCCGAGCGGCCGAACTCGGCGGTAGCGCCCTGGTTCACCACCACCAGGTCCTCGATGGCGTCCTGGTTGAAGGTGAAGGCGGGCCGCTGTCCGCCCCGCTGCTCGCCGAAGAAGGGATTGTTGAAATCCGCCCCGTCGACGATGAAGTTGTTGAAGATGCCGCGCTGGCCGCTGATGTTCAGCTCGTCGCCGTCGGGCCCCTGCGAGATCGACGCACCCGGGGTGAGCAGGGCCAGGTTCACGAAGTTGCGGCCGTCGCTCGGCAACGCATCGACGACGTCCTCCTGGATGCGTTGGGAGCGCGTGACGTCCGTGGTGTCGATCACGCGCGGCGCCTCGCTGACGACGGTCACCGTCTCGGCCACCACGATCCGCAGCTCCACCGACAGGTCGAGCATCCCCCCGACCCGCAGGACCGCTCCCTCGATGCGCTCGGTGCCGAACCCGGCGGTCGCCGGGGCCACGGTCAGGTCGTAGGTGCCGGGCGGCAGCAGGGCGCGGACGAATGTGCCGGACGAACCCGTTTCGACCGTCGTCAACAGGTCGGTGTCGCGGTTCTGGATGACGATCAGGGTTCCCGGCACCGGATCGCCGGCCGGGTCGCGAACGGCCCCGCGGATGACGCCGGTGGTGGTCCCGGCCTGCGCCGCGACGTCCGGCACGCCCGGGCCGACGAGTGCGACCAGAAGCATGGCCGCGGTCAGGCCCCGCACGGCGTGACGCGGCGCGGCATACCGGAACTCGTGAAGTACAGTTGGTGTCATGGTTCGCATCAGTAGTGCCAGGTCGACGGTGGACGCGGCGGCGCGCTCGCGGCCGGCCACGCACAAGTGTAGCCATTCGGGACTACACGTAGCCCTCCTGCATCGATGAGGCATCCGGACGGCCCCGCCGACGCGGCCGGCAACCGCTACGAGCACTGGTGGACGCTGGCGGAGTGCGTGCGCCTGCTGCACGGCGGCGCCGAGACCCTGCGAATCGAGGCCCTCGCGGCCGGTCGCGCGGAGCTGATCGTAACCACGGACGTGGAGCGGGAGGTCCACTACGCGCGACTCCGGCACCCGACCGGGGCGTTGAGCCTCACGGCCCTCGACAACGCGGCCGGGCCGCTGCAGACCGCCGGCGACCGTCTGGGCGGCAACGACGACCGGTTCGTCCTGGTGTCCGGCAGCGCGGCCCCGGAACTCTCCGGTCCCTGCGCGGCGGCGGCGAGCTCGGACTCGCCGGAGGCGTTCGAGCGCGAGTGGCTGACCAACCGCGCCCGCCGGGAATGGTTCGCGAGGCTGCTCCGCTGCTGGGTCTGCGAAGCGCCGGCGGCGTTCGACCGGCTGCGGCGGATCGAGGTCCGGACGGTCGGCGAGCGGGAGGTGGAGAAGCAGGTGCGCCGGGGGCTGCAGACGCTCTTCGGTGCGGACCCCGGCACGCTGGTCGCACGGCTGCGAGCGATCGTGGAGGGCGCCGGGCAGCGGACGATGACCAGCCGGGGGCTGGTCGAGCGGCTCGCCCGGCGCGGATTCCGGCCACGCCGCCTGCACGACGCCGGCCGAGCGGGCGCCGCGGTGGCGCGCGCGACGGACCGCTACCTGGACGGCGCGCGCCGGGGGCTGATTCGGGGAACGGTGCTGCCGCGGGAGGCGGCGGCAAGGCTGAAGGCGCGTCTGGAAGAAACGGCGAGCGAGAGCGTCCTGACCGGGAGGGCGGGAGCCGGCAAGACCGCCTGCGTCGTCGACGTGGCGGATGCCGCGCGGGCGCGGGGTCTGCCGGTTCTGGCATTCCGGCTCGACCACGTGATCACGGCGGCGACCGCCACGGACCTGGGACGCCACCTCGATCTGGAAGAATCGCCGGTCCTGGTGCTTGCCGAGGCGGCCCGGGCGGCCGGACGGGCCGGTGTCCTGATCGTCGACCAGGTGGACACGGCCGCCGATCCGTCCGGCGACGGCGCCGGCGCCGGCGGCCTCGTCGAACTGGTGATGCAGGAAGCGCGCGGAATCCGCCCGCGGGCGCCAATCCACACCGTCGTCGTCTGCCGGGCCTTCGACTGGCGGAACGATCCTGCCCTGCGGCGGCTCCTGCCCGCTGCCGAAGCGCGGATCGAGGTAGCCGAACTCGACCGACGCGAGGTCGAGGAGACGCTGGCGGGAGCGGGACTCGACCCGGAAGCGTACGACGATCGCGAGTTGGAAATCCTGCGGCTTCCCCAGCACCTGCATCTCCTGCTCGCAAGCGGGGCCGACGCGTCGAGCCCGCCGGCGTTCGCCACGGCGACGGCCCTGTTCGACAGGTACTGGACCGCAAAGCGCCGCGCCGTCGCCACCCGGGCCGCGCCGCTGCCGGACCAGTGGATGGCCGTCGTCGGAACCCTCTGCGAAGAGATGATCTCCTCGCGGAAACGCACCGTCCCGGTGGAGCGGTTGGACGAGGTCTCCCCCGCGTACCTGGAGCACCTGGCCGCGGCGGGCGTGGTGGCCGTCGACGGGCGTCGCTGCGGGTTCGGTCACGAGAGCCTTTTCGACTACTGCGCCGCGCGCGTGTTCTTCCACCGGCGGGAATCGCTGACGTCGTCTCTGGAGGGCTCGTCCCAGCATCTGTCCCACCGCACCCGGATCCGCCAGACGCTGGCGTACCTGCGGGACGCGGACCCGTCGCAGTACGTGCGGGAGCTGCGCGGACTGCTCGCCGGCGAGCGCATCCGGCCGCACGTCAAGGATCTCGCGTTCGCGACCCTCGCCGACGTCCCGGATCCGACCGGGCGGGAGTGGACGGTCTGGGAGAACTGGATCGCGCCGGCGTTGCAGGCCATCGAGAACGACGCCGCGAACCCGGACCCGTTGTCGGCGCTCGCGTGGCGGCGCTTCTTCGACTCGGCGTCGTGGTTCGCGTTCACCGACAGGTACGGCCCGACCGGCGGCTGGCTGGCCTCGGGCAACGACCGTCTGGCCGGCGCCGCCGTGGGCTACCTGCGGCGGCACCATCGCCACGCTCCCGATCGGGTCGCCGCCCTGCTGGAGCCCTATGCCGATCTCGGCGGCGTTTGGACTCCGCGGCTGCGCGCCTTCATGGAGTGGGCCGACCATCACGCGAGCCGCCGACTCTTCGAGCTGTTCCTGCGCCTCGTCGACAACGGCACACTGGACGAGGCCCGTGGCCGGACCGCGGCGAACGCCACGTTCTGGAGCGCGCTCCGGGGCCTGGGGGAGCACCGCCCCGAGTGGGTGCCGGAAGTCGTGGGGCACCGCTTCCGCCGACGCCTGACCGTGCTGAAGTCCACGGGCCAGGACCTGGGGAGCCACGAGCTGCCGGGCTACGACGACCACGCGGCGGCGCTGTTCGCACGGTCCGCCGAGCACGCGCCCGGCGCCTTCGTGGAACACGTGCTGGATCCGGTGCTCGATTTCTCGGACGCCACGCTGACCGGCGGCAATCCGCCGCGGCACGACGCCGTGTGGCCGATCGTCGCCAGGACTGAGTATCCGGAGGCCGACCATGCCTGCCTCGACGCGCTGGCGGCGGCGCTGGCGGCCGTCGCGCGCGCCGGCGAGAAGGTCCTGACGGACATCGTCAGCGACCTGCGCCGGCGCGAAACCCACGTGGCGAACCGTCTGTTGCTGGCGCTCTACGCGGGATCGGGCGCGCGGCACGCGGACGAGGCGGTGACATTGCTCTGCGACGAATCGTGGCGTTTTCGGTGCGGATTCTCCGACAGCCCGCAGTGGTACGCGACGGAGACGATTCGCGCAGTGATTCCCCACTGCGCCAGCGAATCGCGCGAGCGTCTCGAGCGCGCGCTGCTCGACTACGTAGCCCCCGACGAGCGCGGCATCCGCGGCTACCGGCAGGCCGGACGGGCCCGTCTGGCCCTGCTCTCGGCGCTGCCCGCCGAGTTGCGCAGCGCCGGTGCGAACGCGGCCGCGCAGGCGCTCGAGCGCAAGTTCGGGAAGGACGGAGACAGTAGGCAGCCGATTGCCGTCGATTCGGTCGAGCCCCCGATCGACCGGCGTGCCGCCGAGGCCATGAGCGACGAGCAGTGGCTCGGGGCCATCGCGCGGCATCTCCACAGGGCCCCGGCGCCGGCATCGCGCGACGAGCTCAAGGGGGGCGAGTGGGAACTGGCGGGGCACCTCGAAGCGCGCGCCGCCGAGGACCCCGATCGTTTTGCGCGGCTCGCGCTGAAGCTGCCTCCCAACGCGCATCCCGTCTATCTGGACCGGACGCTGGCGGCTCTGAAAACCGCCGCCGCCCCGCCCGCCGTCAAGCTCCAGGTCTGTCAGAAGGCCTTCGCGGAGTCGCGCGGCGCCTGCGGTCGCTCGATCGCCGACGTGCTCGGGAGCATCCGCGAGTCGCTGCCGAACGACGCCGTACGCATGCTCCACTGGCTCGCCACCGAGCACGAGGACCCCGCCACGACTGCATGGCAGGAGGAAGAGGTCGGCATCGACACCGCGCGCGGGAGCGCGGCCGAGGCCATCCGCGGGCTGATCGCCGAGGACGCCGCCTACATCTCCCGGTTCCGGGTCACCCTCGATCGGCTGATCCGGGACCCGAGCGCCTCGGTGCGGGCGTGCGCCGCGGCGGCGATCCGGGCTGTCGCCGACCGCGATCCGGCCCTCGGCATGACGCTCTTCAATCGCCTCGACCTGTCCGAGGATCGCCTGCTCGCCAGCTCGCAGGTCTACGGCTTCCTCCGCGACAGCCTGCGCGACCGCTTCACCGACGTGCGCCCCGTCGTCGAGCGCATGCTGCAATCGTCCGCGGCGGAGGTCTGCGAGGCCGGGGCGCGCCTGGCCAGCCTGGGCGCGCTGGAGCACGCCGGCGCCGTGAAACCCGCCGGCGGCGCGACCCAACCCGCCGTCGCCGCGATGAGCGCGGAGCCGGAGCACCGCAGCGCCGCGGATCTGGCCGCCGCCGCCGCGCGCGGCGGGCCCGCGCACCGACTCGGCGTAGCGCACGTAGCCGCCGCCAATCTGGCGATTCCGGAGTACCGGCGCTGGTCGGCCACGACGCTCACCGCGCTGTTCGACGACGACGACGACGCGGTCCGACGCCGGGCGGCGACCTGCTTCCGGCACGTGCAGGACGAGCCGCTCGACACCTACGGCGATCTCATCGAGGCGTTCAGCGCCAGCAAGGCGTTCGGCGACGACCCCGCGTCGATTCTCGACACGCTGGAGGCGTCGCGCGAACCGCTGCCGGGCGCCGCCTGCACGGTCTGCGAGAAGTTCCTCGACCGCTTCGCCGACGAGGCGCGGGACGCGCGCAACGACCGCCACGCCGACGCGCTCACCGTCGCTGCGCTCGTCTTCCGCGCCTGCCGCCAGCACGAGGACGACGAGTGGGCCAAGCGCGCGCTGGATCTCGTCGACCGCCTCTGCCTGCTCCAGATCGGCGACGCGCGGAGCGCGCTCGAGCAGCTCGAGCGCTAGCAGGTCCCGCACGATGCTGACGAAGCTCACGGTCCGGAACTTCAAGCGCTTCGGCGAGGTCGAGATCGAGCTCGGCGACCCGGTGGTCTTCATCGGCCCGAACAACTCGGGAAAGACCTCCGCGATGCAGGCGCTGGCCCTGTGGGACATGTCGCGGCCGACCCGAGAGACCGGCCGCGACATGCCTGTCGACTCAGCGCGACGCGTTCGCCGTCACTGCCCCGCGCCGCTCTCGTACACGTCGTCCGTGACCGGCTCCAGCCACTCGATGGTCAGGTGCTCGCCGGCCTCGTTCGGGAACGTGATCGAAACGTGCGTCAGCGCCTCGCCGGGGATCGCGCCGTGCCAGTGGCGGACGCCGCGGGGCAGGTGCGCGGTCTCGTGCAGGCCGATGTCCCGGACCGGCTGGCCCTCGACCTGGTAGCGCAGGCCGCCCTCCTTGACGAACAGCAACTGCTCGCTGTGCGTGTGCCAGTGCGTCCGGGCGCCGGCCTCGAAGCCGCGCGACGACACGCGGACGTCCCCCGCATCGAGCCGGAAGGAGGTCCCGGTGAAGGGATTCTCCTGGCCGGACGTCGTCTGC
>WTGR01000091.1 GCA_011523485.1 Acidobacteriota bacterium | reverse complement strand
TCCCGCTCGTAGCCGATCACGTTCAGGTCGGTGCCGACCGCCGCGATGCGGTCCGGATCGAACCCGAGCGAGACACCGTCCGTCGTCCCCGCGGCGCTCCGGGCCAGGAGGCCGGCGAGCACCAGCAACGGCACCGTGGCCGCCAACTGTCCCGCCACCAGCACATCGCGCAGCAGCCACCGGCGGCCGCCGGTGCGCGCGACGGAAACCGCGCCGTTCAGGTCGCGCACCAGGTTCGGCCGCGTGGCGCCGAGCGCCGGCACCAGACCCGCCAGGACGCCGGCGCCCGTCGCCAGCGCCGCCGTGAACAGGAACGCGCGCGCGTCGAGCGTGAACGCCAGGGTGACGGGAATCGGACCGATAGGAGATTCCATGCTGGCGAGCAGACGCAGCAGGCTCCACGCCAGGGCCAGGCCCGCGGCGGCGCCGAACGCCGACAGCACCAGGCTCTCGGTGAGCAACTGTCGGACGAGACGTCCCCGGCCCGCGCCGATGGCGAGCCGCACGCCGATCTCCCGGCGGCGCGCCACGCCGCGGGCGAGCAGCATGCCCATCACGTTCGCGCACGCCACCAGCAGGACGACACCGACCACGAGCATCAGACCGGCGGCGCCGAGCCGCGCCGGGCCGGCCACCGGGGGCGGCAGGCGCATGTCGTCCGTCAGGGTCAACGACGCCTGACGGTCCTCGTTCGACTCCGGGTAGGCGGCGGCGAGGTCCGCCATGAGCGCATCGATGCTCACCTCCGCCCGCGCGAGGGTGACGTCGTCGCGGAGCCGTCCCTTGATGAACATCCAGCGCTGTCCGCGGCGCTCGAGCCGGGTATCGCCTGGCGAGTTCACGAACTTCAAGATGCCGATAAGCGTCACGTCGTCGACCCAGGTCATCGGCGTCCACAGGTCCGGGCCCGGTATCGGCGGCAGGCCGAAGAAGGCGGGCGGCGCCACACCGACCACGACGTACGGCTGCGACCGGATGCTGACCAATCGTCCCACCACGGCCGGGTCCCGGCCGAAGGCTCGCGTCCACAACCCGCTGGAGATCACGGCCACGCGGGGGGCGCCGGGCCGGTCGTCCTCCGGCGCCAGCAACCGGCCCAGCACCGGCTGCACGCCGAGAAACCGAAAGTAGTTGCCGGTCACCGTTTCGCCCATGACGAGGTTGACGTCCTCGTCCACGCGCATCACCGCGAGCATCGGCGAGTGCGCGGCCATGTCGGTGAACACGTCGTTCTCCGCGCGCAGATCGAGGTAGTCGGGATAGGAGCTCGTCGTGTAGCGATCGTCCGGGTCGCTGGTGTAGACGTCGACGAGTTGCGCCGGATGGGCCGTCGGCAGCGGCCGGAACAGGACCGAGTCGACGATCGTGAAGAGGGCGGTGTTGAAGCCGATGGGTATCGCCAGCGACACGATCGCGGCGAGGGTGAACGCCGGATTTCGCCGCGCGCCGCGCAGTGCGTAGCCGAAGTCGCGGAGCAGATCCTCCAGGGGCCGCCCGCCGCGGGCATCCCGGACCGCTTCCCGAATGGCGTCCGTGGCGCCCAGGCGCAGACCGGCCTGCCGGCGGGCCTCCGCCCGGGTCATGCCGGCGCGCACATTCTTGGCCGTCTCCATCTCCAGGTGGAAGCGCAACTCTGCTCTCGTCTCGGCGTCCTCCCGCTCCCGGCGGAATAGGCTCCGCAGCCGCGTGATCAGGTCGGCAAGCAGGTTCATACTCGGACCCCCAGGAAGGGCCGCGTATTGACCGTCGACACGCTGCGAACGTCCGGCAGCTCCCCGACCCGCCGCAGCACTTCTTCACTGAACGTACGGACACCGCCTGCGTTCGGGTACTTGCGTTCCGGCAGCCAGACCTGCATCTTCAGCAGGCGCTCCGCCCGGAAGCCGGGATCGACGCGCTGCAGGAAGCAGGAGCCCGCGGCAGCACGCCGGATGACGCTGAACGGCTGCCCGTCGATCAGCAGCGTCTCGCCGACGATGCCCGGATCCCCGCCGTAGCGGCGCCGCCACAGGCCGTCGGTCAGGATGACCACCCGTTCCCTTCCGGGCTGCTCCTCTTCGGGTACGAAGGTGCGGCCGAGGGCCGCCTGCACGCCCAGCATCGAGAAGAACGCCGGCGAGACCCGGACGCCGCGGGTCTGCTCGGCGACGCCGTTGCGGCCCTCCGGCCCGGCGACGGAATAGAACCAGTTGCGCCACGCGATCATGCGGTCGAACGAGCGGCTCTGCGCCCGCCAGTCGAGGAAGTTGCCGGGCGATGTGGCGACGTTGTCCTCCGCCGTCCAGCCCTGTGCCGGATTCACGTCGCGGATGCTCACGAGGCGGTCGACGTGCTCGAACGGCGGCGGCCTGAACAGAAGGTTGTCGACGACGGTGAAGACGGCGGTGTTGGCGCCGACGCCGAGGGCGAGGGTGAGCACGGCGACCAGCGTGAATCCGGGGTTCCGGCGCGCGCCGCGCAGCGCGTACCGGAGATCCCGCGCAAGGTCCTCCAACGGCCGTGCGCCGTGCGCGTCCCGGACCGCTTCCCGGATGGCGTCCACGCTGCCCAGACGCAGGTGCGCCTGCCGGCGGGCCTCCGCCGGACGCATGCCGGCGCGCACGTTCTTCGCCGCTTCCATCTCCAGGTGGAAGCGCAACTCCTCGGCAGTCTCGTCGTCCTCCCGCCCGCGGCGCAGCAGGCGGTGGAGCCGCGCGAGCAGGCGCGCGGCCAGACTTCTTTTGTTCATCTGAATATAAGGCTGCCACAGCTTGTTCAGATTGTCAAAAGGACTGTCGGCATCCGCCGCGTCGGCCATCAGCGCCGGGGCGGCGCTTTCCGCCTCCGGCACTCCGGCGCGAAGCGGATGCGCCTTGTGCCGCCACCATCCGGCAGCTAAAGCGACGACTTGCATCGAGGCCGACCGTCGTCGCCGCGACGCTGGCCGACAGGCTCCCTCGCTTGGGGAATCATCCGGCCCCGAGGGGAGCCGGGATCTCGTCGGGGCCAAGCCGGTCGCCGGTGCTGAGGGGCATCGGTCAGGGAGCCGGCCCGGGCGCGTCCCGCCCGCTTCCGAACTCCGGAAAATACAAGTCCATGTTGGCACCGCAGATGGCCCGGACCATCTCGTCCAGGTAGGCCCGATCGACCAGCGAATCCATGCTCCCGGACCAGGTGGCGAGATTCCGGTGTCCCTTGTCGAGGTCGATGGAAGCCTCCGGTATCTCGAGGAACGCCGCGAGCCGTTTTCGAGACCGAACCAGCTCGTGGGTCCTGAGCACGAGGCGCCGGTCCGCCGGAATCGCGCCGGTGCACAGGTCGACGTGCCGGTTCCAGGCCTGCAGGTAGGCCGGGACCGAAAAGAGTCCACGCGCTTCGAGGGCGCGGTCGTGGCGCGAGTGTGGATAACGCTCCGGCTGGAACCACCACCGGAGAAACTCGCGCACGTCGGGAGGCATATCGCGGCTGAGCAAGTGGCCGACGATCGATTTCAGCCAGCTATCGCAGTCGCGAACGAGGACGATGAACTTCGCCGCCGGGAACGCGGCCAACAGATGACCGATTACGAACTGGTTCGCCCACGATATGTCGTACTCCAGAACGAGACGGGCATCCCGTTCGAGGAGGTACTTCCTCAGACCCTGCGGGGGCACATCGCCTCGCGACTCGCGGAGGATCATCGCGAGCAACTCTTCCCGTTCCGGCTCGTGGGCCGCCCGATGGTCGGTGGAGAGCATCCCGGCGAGCGACGCAGTCCCGGACTTGGCCTGCCCGGCGCAGAACGCCCTGACGCAACTCGATGGCCTGCGCGCTTTCATCGCGGGTCACGGCGCCGGCTCGGGGCCACGAAGCCCCTGACATGCGGCCGTCACAACGCGAACCCCATGACGTACAGGCCGATGCCGGTGGCCGAGGAGAGGCACAGGCCCACGAAGGCGAGCTTGCCCCAGCGCCGGTGCGTCCGGCCGAAGGGGCCCGGGAGGGTGTGGGAGAAGCGGCGCCACGAGAGCGCCGCCAGCCAGCACCAGAGGATGAACGTCGGGACAGCGATCGCGAGGTGCACGACGAAGAGTGCAGTCATGGGCGGGCCGTACAGCGAGCTCGCGGCGAAAGCTTCGCCGGCGCCGCCGAACCGGAGGCTGATCTCCAGCATCAGGACGGCGACGACGGCCGCCAGCAGGAGGCCCGCCTGGAGGTTGCGGTGCTCGAGGTGCCGGCGTTGCGCCGCGAGGCGGAGCGCGTAGACCATCAGGAACGGGGCGAGGACGAAGAAGACAATCGCGAGATCGATGAGGGTGTCCGCCCGTGTCCCGAGAAAGCCGGTGGTTGGCACGGACGACTCCTTCCGGATGAGAATTCGACGACCGGTCCGCCGGAACCGATCCCGGCGAGCGAACGCACCGGCTCATTGTGCACGCAGCGCTACCGATGGCGCTACCCGAACCGCGCGCAGGGCCGGAACGGCGTGCGCCACGACGCCGCCGGCGACCAGCACGACCAGCGCGCCGCTCCAGGCCAGCGTGTCCGTCGCATCGATGCCGAACAGCACGCCGGCGGTCGCCCGGGCGGCCGCGAACGCCGCTACCGCGCCCAGCGCCGCGCCGAACCCGACCAGGACGGCTCCCTGGCGGACAACGAGCCCCAGCACCTCGCGGTGCGTCGCGCCGAGCGCCATGCGGATCCCGATCTCCTGCGTCCGGCGCGCGATCGCGTAGGCGATGACCCCGTACAGGCCGACGGCGGCCAGCCAGACGGCCACGAGTCCCGCCGCGCCGAGCATTGCGGCGAGGAGTTGCGCCGGGAGCAACTGAGCCGACACGTTGTCGCGCAGCGTGCGCCCCTCCAGGAAGACCAGGTCCGGATCGATCGCCCGTAGCGCGCACTGCATCGCGGCGCCGAGCGCGTCCGCGTCGCTCTCGGTGCGCGCGAGCAGCACCGGGGCGGGCAACAGGTTGGCCCGACTCTGGGAGGCCGCGAAATGGACGTACGGGGTGGGCGGCTCCTGCAGGAAGCGCACCTTGTATTCGCGGACGACGCCGACGATCTCGACCGCGGGACCGGCACCGTCGGCGCCGGCCGGGCGAATCCGCCGGCCGACGGCGCTCCGGCCGGGCCAGAAACGCCGGGCGAGCGCCTCGTTGACGATCGCCACCCGTGGGGCCCCGGCCGTGTCGATGGCGTCGTCGAACGGTCTGCCTTCGAGGATCGGCACGCCCAGCGCGTCGAAGTAGGCTTCGCCGACGGCCACGGTATCGACCGGCAGGGACGGCGGGTCCGGCCCCGGCGCATCGGCCCACTCGATGCCGCTGCGGCTGAAGTTGATGGACAGGGGCGCACGGCTGGCCCGCGCGACCGCCCGCACGCCCGGCAGCGCCCGCACCCGTTCCCGCGCGCGTTCGAAGAAGGCATCCGCCTCGTCATGATCGTAGCCGGACAGCCCCAGGGCGATGGTGACCGAGGCGGTGCCTTGCGTGGAGAAACCGGGTTCGATGCGGTTCGTCACGAGCAGGTTCCGCGCCAGCAGGCCGGCCATGACGAGCAGCACCAGGCAGACGGCGATCTGCAGCGTCACCAGAGCCTCTCGCAGGCTCCATCTGCGGTTTCCCAGCGACCAGGTGTGAACATGTCCAGCCAGCTCGCCCAGCACGCTCGCCCGCGTGCCGGTCCATGCCGGCATGAGGCCGGCCGCGATGCCGGCGGCCATGGCCGCGACGACCGACACCGCGAGCACCCGGCCGTTGAGCGGCAGATCGAGCGCAACCGGCACCAGCAGCGATACGCGGACGGCGCCGAGTCCCTCGAGAAGCCCCCAGGCCAGGGCGATGCCGCCGGTCACGCCGAGCAGGGCCAGGACCGTGCTCTCGACGAGCAGTTGCCGCAGCAGACGTCCCCGGCTCGCACCGACCGCTAGTCGGAGGGCGATCTCGCGCCGCCGCGCCGCCGCCCGTGCCAGCAGGAGCCCCGCCACGTTCGCGCAGGCGATCAGCAATACCAGCCCGATCAGCACGAGCAGGCTGAGCGCGCCCGCGCGCAGGCGGTCCTCGAACATCGGATGGGTCGACACGTCGCCCGTCGGGACGACGGTCACGCGCAGGCCCTCGTTCGAATCGGGGAACGCCGCTTCGAGGGTCTGCATCACCCCGTTCAGCTCGTCCGCGGCGCCGGCGGCGGTGTCGCCGTCCCGCAATCGGCCCTTCACGAACAGCCACCGGAATCCCCGACTCTGCAGTCGGGCGCCTCCCGGCGCGGGCGATCCGTTGTGCATCACCGTCGGCTGGACGTCGTCGACCCAGGCCATCGGCATCCAGAACGCGGGCGTGAGGATGGGCGGCGTCAGGCCCCCGAAATCTTCGGGCGCCACGCCGACGATGGTGTAGGGCCGACCGCCGATCCGGAACGACCGTCCGATGACGTCCGGATCCCCGCCGTACAGGTCGGCCCACAGACCGGACGAGATCACCACGACCGGGGTGGAGCCGGGACGGTCGTCATCCGGCAACAGCACGCGTCCGTGCACGGCGGGGACACCGAGCACCTGAAAGTAGTTGCCCGTGACCGCTTCGCCGGCTGTCGCCCGGGTCCGGTCGCCGATCCTGACGGCTGCCACCGCGGGCACGTAGCCCACCAGACCGGCAAGTGTCCGGGCGCCGCGGCGCAGATCGAGGTAGTCCGGATACGAGCTCCCGTACCAGGAGAAGCCGTCGACGTCGCTGGTGTAGACGTCGACGAGCTGCTCGGGATGATCGACCGGGAGCCGCCGCAGCACCGTGGCGTCCAGCAGCGCGAAGAGCGCCGTATTGAGGCCGATCCCGATCGCCAGGGAGACGGCCGCGACCGCCGACAGCGCCGGGTGCTTCCGGATCAGCCGTAGCGCATGGACGACGTCCTGATGCAGGACGTCGAGTTGCCGGATGCCCCAGTTCTGCCGGCAGTCGTCCTTGACGGCGTCCACCTGGCCGAACTCGAGCCGTGCCCGCCGCCGGGCCTCCCGAGGCGACAGCCCGCGCGCCTCGTGCCGCTCGGCGGCGCGTTCGAGATGGAAGCGCAGCTCGTCGTCCAGATCGTCTTCCGCGGCGTGGCGGCGGAAGAGGGTGCGCAGGCGGAAGCGGAGGTCTTCCAGCATCGGCGCCTTCCGGCTATCGGGTGTCGAGCACGTGGCCGACCGCCGTCGTGAGTGCCCGCCACGCCTCGACGTCGGAATCGAGCTGCCTGCGTCCCTTCGGCGTCAGCGTGTAGTACTTCGCCCGCCGGTTGTGCTCGGACGTTCCCCACGACGCTGCGATCCAGCCGCGCCGTTCCAGGCGGTGCAGCGCCGGATAGAGCGACCCCTGGCGCACTTCCAGAACCTCGCGCGACACTTGCCGAATCCGCTCGGAGATGCCCCAGCCGTGCCGCGGCTCAAGCGCCAGCGTCTTGAGAATCAGCAACTCCAGCGTGCCCTGCGGCAGGTCGAGGCGTTCGGTCGTCATGGTCTACTCTCCACCGCCAGTCCCGGCTCGGCGGGCACGGTCGTCGTGGCTCCGGCCGCCGCGCCGACCTCCGAGCCCGGCGCCTTGCTGGCGAGGAACGCGAAGCGGCTCTCCGGCAGCAGCGCAATCCCCGTCCCGAACGCCAGCAGCGCAAAGCCGAACCAGATCCAGTTCACCAGCGGATTCACCGTCACCTGGAACGTCGCCGACTGGTCGCCCATGTCGTACGCCGCCAAAACGACGTAGACGTCCTCGCTCAGCCGCCGCCGCATCGCCACCTCGGTCGTCGGCTCCGCCTCGTACTTGCGGTAGTACCAGCGGCCCGGATACAGCTCGCCCACCTCCCGGCCGTCCTCGAATACCGTCACGTGCGCCGTGTGCATCTCCTTCGCGCCGTCGTCGGTCACGCTCAGCCGGTCGTGACGCACCGCGAAGCGCCCGACGTCGACCGACTCGCCCGGCGACAACAGCACCTGCTCGGTCTGCCGGTAGCCGGCTCCGGCGAAGCCGAGCATCATCAGCACGATGCCCAGGTGCACCACGTAACCGCCGTAGCGCCGCCGAGACCGCATCACCAGGCCGATCATCGCCGTCACCAGGTCCGTCCCGGTCACCCCGCGCCGCACGAACGCCCCGCGCACGAACTCCTGACCCACCGTCCCGACCACGAAGCCGCACAGCGCAAAGCAGACCCCCGAGACCCACACGCGGAAGCCGAGCGCATACAGCAACCCTGCGGTGGCGACCGCCACCACCGTCGGCCACAGGAACTGGTAGCTCAGATTCGACAGCGTCGACTTGCGCCACGCCAGCAGCGGGCCGATGCCGGTCAGCAGCA
>WTGR01000474.1 GCA_011523485.1 Acidobacteriota bacterium | reverse complement strand
AGCAAGCTCGCGTTCTCCGCGACGGGTCGGGGCTGATCTTCCCTTCGTCGGTGAAGCGAGGTCACCCGATGAGCGACATGACGCTGACGCAAGTGCTGCGCAAGACCGGTCTCGCCGAACGTTCGACCGTGCACGGGTTTCGCTCGGCGTTCCGGGACTGGGCCGCCGAATGCACGTCGGCACCGCATGCCGTCATGGAGCTGTCACTGGCGCACGCGGTGGGATCGTCGGTCGAGCAGGCATATGCCCGCTCCGACCTGATAGAGAAGCGGCGCGTCCTTATGCAGGCCTGGGCGGACTTCGTAACCGGCGATGCTTCGGAGGCGCTGCCACTGCCTTCATAGGCTCGGGATCGTCGCCGGGCCGGGAGCGGCAGAACCCGGGCCGGCGCCGGGCCGTTCATCTAACGGTCCGGATCTCCGCTGCGATGTTCCCGGCAGAGAATCCCGCTTCACGCGCCGGATTTTCTCAATCCTGTCCGGCGGCAACCGATCTCGCCGTGCGCCACCGGTCTGCCCGCGGCCCACGCGTCCAGATCGACCACTTTCCATCTCACCGCGCGCTTGCCGATCCTTACCGGTTCGGGGAATCGGCCGGCACGCATCTCGCAATAGATCCAGCTGCGCGATACGCCGAATCGCTGTTCCACCTCTTCGCGTCGCAGCAGTTCCTGTGGCTTGCGGTCCGCCTCGCTGGAAGCCCTGCGCTCCCGATCGGGCCGGCCGGTCTCGTCCGCCCCGTTCTTCGCCGCCTCCGCCGTTGGGTTGTCGTTGGCAACGACGCGGTCCGTTGACCGCTCCCTACCGTTTCCGCCCATAACGCCTTCTCCGCAAAACCGAGCCCCATGAGAGGCGATCTTTGGGACAAGAAGGGCAATGTCAAGCATTTTACTGTTTGTTATCAATGCCTTGTGTCATCCTCCCGATACTTCGGGGTACCCGGAGACCCCCCTGTGGTCCCGCGTGGCACCGCAAAAAAATGTCTTGCCGGAACATCTCGAACGATCATCCGGCGCGGTTTTCCGTGCCGGCCGCCGGGATGCGCGCTGGTGGATGCGCTCGCAGGATGCGGGAAGGGGAAGGCGAGGTTCCATAGCCGGAAGGAGCCTCCTTCGATCCCCTATCGGGTGCCCGGGCGCCTACTGCCGCGTCGCGCCGAACGCGCCGATCATGTCGGCGTGCTCGAAGATCCCCGCCGCCTCGGCGTGGCCGGGACCGTGGAAGCCGCCCTGGATGCGCGCGCCCGACTGGCCTCTTGCGAAGGTCCCGTCCGGCCCGACCGCGAGGTCGGAGAAGATCACCGCCTCGACGCCATGCGCCATCCCGCGGTCGATGTTCCTGATGCCGCTGAACCCGGCATCGAGCGCACCGGCGGCCATGTCGTAGTTGAGCGCCGCCGTCCCGACCAGCCGGTCGCCGCGAGCGTCCCCGGCGATCGGCGTTCCCACCATGACGCCGAGCCAGGTGGCGGACCCGGTCAGCGGGCCATCGGTGAGATCTCCGAGCGCCACCGCGTACAGGGTATCGCCCCGGACCTCCTCGTCGACCGCGCGCAGGTTGTTGAGCGCGAACGAGCCGTGCTCCATCCAGGCGCCGAGCGAGATCGCGTCGACGCCCATCCGGCTCCCGCTTCTCGACATCAGGGTGACGCCGTGCGCCGAGCCGATGGGTTCGGCATCGCCGAGCCCGGCCATGGCCGTGTCGAGGCCGGCCGTTTCGATGGCTCCGGTCGTGGGGTCGAGCAGCTGGCACTCGGTCCCGGAGCACTCCGACACCTGCCGGACCGTGAGGGTGCCCCCCGGAACCGCGAGTTCCGTGTCCATCGTGGAAACGACCAGGGAATCGGCGCGCGAGACGATGTCCTGCTGACGTGCCTGCTGCGCCGCCGCGGTCTCCGTCGGCGCGGACAGGCCGGTCAGCTCCCTGATGTCCTCCAGACCAAGCGCCGGTCGCGACCCGGAATCGCCGCTCCCGCCGCAGGCCGCGAGGGAGAACAGGGCTGCGGCCGCCAGGACGCAGGCAAGATGCAATCTCATGGTAAGCCTCCGGAGAATGGGATCGATAGGGTGGACCGGCGCATCCACGGTCGCGGTGCGGCCGGCCGAATCGGCGAGCGGCCCGCGCAATCCGCTCCAATTTGCGAACTGAAGACCGGAATGACAATGCCGCGCCAGGCGCGGCGGAGGCCGTCGCGGCATGCGGCGCCATGCCCAGGCGGTTCGTGCCGGGGCGGGCGCGCCATCTCCGAGGGTCCCTTCTGGACCCGGGATCGTTCTGTTACGACTGGGCCATCATCGACACCGAGGGACGGCGCGACATGGAAAACGGCGATCTGGTGGCGGACTTCACCGACACGGACTTCGTCACGATCGGCTCGTTTCCACACCCGACCCAGATGACGGTCATGCCGGTGGTGGCGATGAAGGGCGACTACGTGCGGGCGGTGGGAACCTGTTTCGCAATCTCGTCGCAGGGCCTCGTTTTGACCGCGCGCCATGTCATCGAGGACGCCCTGGAAATCGATGCCGGCGGAAAGATGGCCGATCCCGACATGGGCATCGGGGCGCTCTACGCTGCAGAGACGGGCGAGGAAGACAAGCTCGGCGGCTTGCTGCCGGCCAGAAAGCTCCATTTCACGAGCGATCTGGACATTGCCCTGATGCAGCTGAATCTGCCGATTGCCCGCGCGACCGGCAGACCGCTCCGCATGCCGGCGTTGCGATTGGGAACGAGAATTCCTCGAGTGGGCGAACAATGTGCGGGTATCGGCTATCACGCGATGGAGTGGCAGCGGGCCACGGGCGTTCATACTCACCATGTCTTGCAGAAGTACGCAGCGTCGCAGGGATGTGTCCGCGAAGTGCATCTCGATAAGAGAGATGACTTTATGGTGCGGTTTCCGTGCTTTCGGACCGACTGCGAGATCGTCGGCGGGATGAGCGGCGGCCCCGTGATAGAGTCCCGAAACGGAGCTGTGGTCGGCGTGATGTGCAGCGGCGTCGATGTCCCCGAAGGGGAACGCCCCATCTCCTATGTCTCCCTCGCGGGAACGAGCCTCCTCCTCACCCTGGAGGCGATGGACCGTGAGAGCGGAGCGATCGAGAAGAAGTTCCTGTACGACTTCGTCGAAGGAGGAGCGGTCGCGACCGACGGTCAGTTCGTCGTGCGGAGCGACCGGACCGTGGACGGCAAGCGGACTCTCACGCTCGGCTTTGAGGGCCTGGACTTCACGAACCGCATCCGCTGAAGCTTTGTAGTGAGCCGAGAGAGAAGCCGTGAAAACTCGTGCGGACTCTCGGTTCAAGGGCCGGATGCAGGCACCACTGGAGAGTAGACGGCGACGGATCCCGGCAGACCGGAACGCCCTTCCCGACCGACCCGGGGCCGCTCGCGATCCTGCCGCCCTGATTTTCGGCGCGCCGGCATCCGAGGCGATCTCCAGCAGACCTCTGTTGAAGCTCGCGAGATCGCCGGACCGGTCCCGATCCGCGGGCGAAGCGCTGAAGGCCACGGCTACCGCTCCCCCGTCTCCGCCTGCCGTGCCCGCCTCATGAACACCGAGGGATCGTCGAACCATTCCCGGAACCCGATCCGGCCGCCGTCGGTCAGCCGGCCGATCCAGCGGTCGATGCAGGCGGCGAGCGCCGCGTCGCCGGCCGCCAGCGCGAACCCGCCGGTCTCGGCCCGGCCGTCGAGGGCGGTCACGGCGAAGGCCCCGCCATGGGCCCGGGCCTCGGCGCGGTTGCCGATCGCGCCCCTGGCAACGGCGTCGATCCGGCCGGCCGCGAGCGCTTCGATCAATGTCGTGTCGTCCGGGTAGTAGACCACCGTGGGCTGTGCGGCCGACGCCGGCCTCAGCTGCCGGCGGCCGGCAAGCCCCGGCGACGCGCCCGCCGCGTTGATGACGTAGTCCGTTCCGCCGTCCGCGAGCGCGGTGCCGCCCGGCGTGTCCACCTGCGTGCCGGCGGCCAGCACCCCGGCCCCGTCCGCGATGCCGGTCAGCACCAGGAGCCGCGCCTCTCCCGTCGTCGCCGCGAGCACGCCCACCCGGTCCGCGCCGGCCAGGTCCCGGTGCCGGGCAATCCGCTCCGCGTCCTCCGCGCGCACGAGAAGGGACTGGCGGAACGCGATATGCCCCGCGGTGAAGACGATTGCGGTCTCGCCCGAGGCATTGCGGGTGCGCGTGTCGAGGATCGTGATGCCGCCGCCGACGATGTCGTATCGCGGCCCGGCGGGACGCAGCCAGATACCGTCCCACGCCGCAATCCCCCGCCGGGAGAACGACAGCTTCGCGCCGTCGATGGCTTCGAGCGCGCTCACGAGGTCGGCCTCGTAGCCGCGGTGGACGTCGAAGCCGGCAGAGCCCGGAGCCCCGTCGGCGCTGTAGCTCACCGGCTCGAAATGGGCGTAGAAGCCGAGCTTCAGCGGGCGCTCGCCGTCCGTACAGGCCGCGGGCTGCGAAGCGGCGGCCGGGGCGGAGATTGCTGCGAGGCACAGCAACCACACCCCGAGCGCGCGAGCCGGGGCGTTCATGCGGCAGGCCTGCCCAACTCGGTCCCCGACTCTTGTCCTGGACCGTTTCTGGCTTGCCGGCGCTGCACACGCACCCTGAACGACTTGCCGGGAGCCGGCAGCGGCATCTGGGTGGTCTTCAGGTTGTACGCCGTGCGATCGGGGGCGAGATCGACCTCGTGCAGCAGGGTCGCCATGGTCGCGGCGATCTGCACCTCCGCGAACCCGTTGCCGAGGCAGCGATGGGCGCCGAGGCCGAACGGCGCATAGACGTAGGGCCGCTTGTGCTCGGCCCTGTCCGGCCCGTAGCGGCCGATGTCGAAGCGCTCGGGTTCGGGGAAGCACTCCGGCAGGTAGTGGGGCACGGCGGTCGCGATCATCACCTGCTCGGCGGCGGGGATGCGGTGGCCCGCGAACGCGAACGAGTTGGCGGCGGTGCGGACGACAAGGGGTGCCACCGGATAGATCCGCATTGTCTCCATCGCCGCGCGGTGCATCGCGTCCATCTTCCGCAAGGCGTCTGCCGTCGGAGGACCGCCGGCGAACAGGGCGTCGGCCTCGGCCCGCACCTCCGCCAGCACCTCCGGGTTGCGCAGCAGCGCGTACAGCATGAAGGCGCAGGTGCCCGCCACCGTGTCGAGTGCCGCGATGAAGGGGCCGAACGCGGCCATCCTCAGATCCGTCTCCGGGAAGAGGCGCGGGTCCGATTCGTGCAGATCCAGCAGATCGTCGATCAGGTCCTCAGCATCGTCGTCCCGTCTGCGCATCGCGCCGGAGTGGCTCTCGATCACCTCCCGGTAGAGCTTCTCCACCTGCGTGGAAGCGCGGCGGAAGCGCGGCGACCAGCGCAGATGCGGCTTCGGAACGACGATGGCGGACAGCAGCCCGTGGACGAAGCGGACCAGGTCGTCGTTGTAGGGGCGCGGCGAGACCCCCGCGACCAGCGTGCCCACCTGGTCGGTGACGATCCGCTGCAGCGCCGGCGTCGCCGCGACCGGCCGGTCCGTTGGCCAGGTATCGATCTCCCGGCGCGCGATCTCGACCATGCCCGCCAGGCGGTCGATGGCATATTCGCGCGAATAGCCTCGCCTCAGCGCCCGCCGGAACGCCGCATGGTCCGGCCCGTCGGTGCTCGGCACGGACCGCCCTGCGCCGAACCAGGCGTTGAGACCGCTCCAGAACTCGAAGGAGCGGAAGTGCCGGGCGCCTTCGCGCGCGAGGAAGCGGTTGGCCTCGACGCCCGCCAGGACGATGAAGCGGCGGTTGAGCAGACGGACGGAGAAGACCGGGCCGAGCTCCAGATAGCTTTCCGTCAGGAAGGCGCGCATGTCCTGCGCCATGTCGAACACGCTGCCGATCACCGGCAGGCCGCGCGCGGCCGGTATCGCCGGGGAATTCACGGTCTTGCGCTCCGTGGCGCGGCGCCTCTTCCCGCGCGGCACGGCCCGCCGCGGTCCGTTCGATGGCGAGCCGCCGGGAGCCCAGGTCATCTAGCCGTCTTCCCTTAATCCCGCGGCGGCGAAGGCGGCCGGGATGTCGTCCACATAGTCCCAGGCCTGGGCCGCGATGCGCCAGTCCTCGCCCTCCTTGACGAGCAGGAACCCGCTCACGTCCCGGGTGACCGTCGCTTCGTTCTCGACCATCTCGCAGCCGGCGAGCGCGACGGCGATGTTGCCGACGACCCGGACGTGGCAGCCGGCGCCTTTCTCGCTGAACGACTCCAGCGTTCCGTCCTCGCGGAGCTTGCGCAGCCTGTCCGCGAACTCGGCCGACGATTGCGGCCGGGCCGGCCGCCGCGCCGGCCAGAGCTGCGCGCCGGGCTCGAACCCCCGGTGGACGGTCTGCCAGTCGGCGTCGCGGCCGGGCGCCCAGTCGATGCTGTCGAACTGCGCCTGGATCAGCGCGCGGATGGCGGCCTCGTCCGTGGACATCTCCGTCGATGGCATGCTCTGTCTCCCGTCCGGTGAGGGTGTGGGACGCTGCTCCCTGTCCGGCCCCGAAGCTCCCGGCTCGATCCCCGCCGGGCCGAAGGGAGAGTAGAATATGCCCGGAACCCGATGACAAGCGCGACAGCGTCATGAATTGGCGATTCTTCGGGGAACGATACGATCGGGGACGGCCTTTGCGTGCACGGAATATGTCTATCGGGCGAAATGATCGTGAGAATATCATGACGGAAGCGGTCGGACGCCTTTTGCGGGAGTTCCCCCAGGGGCCTTTCGGCATAGAGTGACTTGCCCGGCAGGGTTCGCACCGCATCTCCGTTCCGGCGCGGGGGAGGAATGGCGAGAACGCAATCGAGGGGACGGTGGGGGTTCTGGACGCTGGCGCTGCTGTGGCTGCCGGCCGGCGTGGCCGCGACGGCGGTCGTGCGCTTCGGAGGCGGGCCGGCGGCGGAGCCCGGCCTGTGGCTCGCAACCCTGCCGGGGATGGCCGGATCCCTGGCGCCGGTCGCGCCCTGCGGCCTGCCGCTCGCGCTCGGGTGCCGCCGGCTGTGGCGGCTGGGCTACCGGCGCGGCGCGTGGCTGGCGGGGACCGGGCTCGGGGCGGCGACGGTCGCGGCGGCGCTGGTGGCGGGCCTGCTCGGCCCGGTGGCGATTGCAGTCTTCGCGGTGACGCTCGGCGCGCCGGTGTGGATCGCGTGGTACTGGCTGGCACGGCGGGGATGACGGCTGCCTCCCGGTCGCCGTGGGGCTTTCGCCGAACGCAAGCCCTCCTTTCGGGCCGCGTTCCGCGGAGTGCCGGTGTTCCCGCCGGCTACCGGCGGCGCCCCCGGTTTCCGAGTGTCGGCCCCCGTACGACACGGACGGGATGCACGGCCAGGATGGCTTCGAGGGCGGTCTTCAGATCGGCGGTCTCGACGATGAGGCCGGGGTGTTCGTACGGGTACCGCCAGTCGACGAAGACGTTCCTGGCCAGGAACAGCGCGGTCCCGATCCCCGGCCGGCGCGGGCAGTCCGGCAGCACGCCCAGAACCTCGGGCATGTTCGCCTCGATTCGCTCGCGCGTCTCCTTCTTCAGGCCCTTGAACAGCGCCAGCAGGTCGTGCGTAGGAGTGGGTTGCCGGCCGTCGCGTTCGTTCCACTGCAGCGCCTTCAACGCGAGCTCGATGGCGAGAGCGAGCAGCACGGGGCCCGCTATCGACGAACGGTCGAAACCGGCGTCGCGGCCGTCTTCGGGAGCATCGAGACGGTCCACGACCTGTCCGAGCCTGGCCGCCTTGAGCAGCATCCATTCCGGATGCCAGAAGATCTCCTTTTTCCGGTTTCCAGGCGCCGGATCGGAATCCTCCGCCGCGAGGAGTAACTGCACTTCGCTCCGCGACAGGTCCAGCCCCGTGCGAAGCGTGAACTCCCGTTGCCAGACGTCCGGGCCGGACCGTGCGTCGTGCCCGCCCGCCCGGTGCGCCGCCGCATCCGCGTCCGCGGACGCCCTGGCGACGATGGCGATTGCTTCGGCGACCTTCCGGCGGTCTGATTCGTAATCGTCTTTCGTCATGGCGTGTTCCCGTCCGCTGTCCGCCCGCTCGTGCGGTGTACGCCGGCCGACAGGGCCGTGCTGCGCCCGTTGTACGCGCGTTCGCCGACGCGGCGGATCGGCTTCGGGCGGCGCCGACGATGAACGCCCGGCGGGCGTCGGCCGGAACGGCCGGGATCGAATCCGGCGGCCAGCGCTCCGGGGATGGGCCTCACGTCCCGTCCGCCTCGGGCATGCGGTAGCCGAGGCCGCGCTCGCCGATGACGTAGCGCGGCTTCTTCGCGTCGTCGCCGAGCTTGCG
>WTGR01000175.1 GCA_011523485.1 Acidobacteriota bacterium | reverse complement strand
TCGACCTCCGCGCGCCGCTCGCGGGCGTATTCGTCGAACGCCGCGCGTTGCGCCGCTGCCTCAGAAGGGGACGTCATCGTCGCTCGGCCCACCGTCCGCGCCGGGTTCTCCCGCGCCGTGGTCGGCGATGGGAGCACCCGCGATTGACTCCGGCGCGGGGCGGGTGCCTCCCTGTTCCGTGAGCAATTCGATCCGCCGCTCGGCGTCGTCGAGGCGCGTGTGGCAGAAGCGCGACAGCGCTATCCCTCGCTCGAAGCGCTCGAGCGACTGCTCCAACGGAAGCTGCCCTTCCTCGAGCGTCTTGACGATGGTCTCGAGCTCGGCGAGCGCGGATTCGAAGTCCTTGATGTTCGGGTCGTCCATTGTCTCGCGCTCCTTCGCCGTGCCGGCGCGATCCCGCGGTCGCGGCGCGATCCTGCGGTCGCGATGGGGTCTCGCCGGCGCGAAACTCCCGTGGCGCAGACTCCTATTCCCGCGAGGTGACCTTGCAGCGCAATGCGCCCTCGTGCAGCGTGATGCGCACCGGATCGCCGACCGCGACCTCCGCCGCGCGGCGTACGATGGCCGTCCGATCGTCGTTCCAGCACACGGCGTACCCCCGCGCGAGGACACCGAGCGGGCTGAGCGAGTCGAGCTTCGCAAGGGTCGTCTCGAGTTCCCGCCGGCCGGTCGCGTGCCGGTCGCGCATGGTGCGCGCCAGTTGCTCGCGGCCTGCCGCCAGACGGCGTCGTCGGGCCGCGTGGTTGTCCCGGGCGGCGCGGGCCAGGCGCTCGCGCGCGACGGCCAGACGGGTCCGGATGCGGGCCAGCCGGCGGCCGACGTCGAGCGCTTCCAGACGCGTGAGCAGCGCGGCGCGGCGGCGCTCGCGCCGTGCGACGCCGGCCCGCGCGCACGCCACGAGCCGGCGGGTCAGCTCGTCCGCCCGGCGGCCGTGCAGCGCGAGCCGGGTCGGAAACGAGGCGAGCCCCGGCCGGTGCCGAATCGCCTCCACGTTCGCCCGCCGCCGCTCGAGGGCGGTGCGCACGGCCCCGACGAGTCGCCCGCCGGCCCGTTCGAGGCGTGCCTCCAGCTCCGTCTTGCGGGTCACGACGAGCTCCGCCGCCGCCGAGGGAGTCGGCGCGCGCAGGTCGGCGACGAAATCGCTGATCGTGTAGTCGGTCTGATGTCCCACCGCCGAGATCACCGGAACGCCGACGGCGGCGATGGTCCTGGCCAGCCCTTCGTCGTTGAACTCCCACAGGTCTTCCAGCGATCCGCCGCCGCGCGCCAGGATGACCACGTCGACGCCGCCGACGCGCGCGAGGCGCGCCAGCGCGCCGGTGATCTCCCGGGCGGCCCCGTCGCCCTGCACGCGGGTCGGGCCGATGACGAGATGTGCGTTCGGGAAGCGGCGGCCGAGGACGTTCAGGATGTCGCGCAGCGCGGCGCCGTCCAGTGAGGTGACGATGCCGATCTTGCGCGGCAGGGTCGGCAGCGGGCGCTTGCGCGCCTCGTCGAACAGCCCTTCCCGTTCCAGGCGCCGGCGGAGCTGGTCGAACGCCAACTGACGGGCGCCGAGGCCGAACGGTTCCAGGTGCTCCGCCACGAGCTGGTACTCGCCCTTCGGCTCGTACACGCTGATCCGCCCCCGTGCGACGACCCGCAGTCCGTCGGCCGGTTCGAATCGCAGATAGCGGAACGCCGACCGGAACATCACGCCGCGAATCTGCGCGGCGCCGCCCTTGAGGGTGAAGTAGAGGTGGCCGGTGTTCCAGCGGCGGCAGTTCGACAGCTCGCCCTCGACCCAGACCGTGGGGTAGGCCGACTCCAACTGCAACCGGATGCGGGCCGTCAGCTCCTCGACGGTGAGCACCTGGCGTCCCGGTCGTGTCCGCGGCGCAGGCGCCGCGTCGCCGAAGGGCAGCCTCGTCACGCTTCTGTCCGCCGGTCGAGGGCGTCCACGTCGTCGGCGGAAAGGTCCACGCGCTCGATCCCGCGCGCGCGGCCGGTCTCCGGGTCCGCGGTCACCACGATCGCGTTGATCCGCGGGTTGCGTGTCGCCGTGTCGAACTTCGCCGGCATGCCGTCCAGAAAGCGCTTCAGCACCGGCCGCGGGTCCACGCCGATGATCGAGTCGTGGGGACCGGTCATCCCGACGTCGGTGATGTATGCGGTGCCGTTGGGCAGGATGCGCTCGTCGGCGGTCTGCACGTGGGTGTGCGTGCCGGCCACCGCGGTCACCTCGCCGTCGAGGTGCCAGCCCATCGCCTTTTTCTCCGAGGTCGCCTCGGCGTGGAAATCCACGAACACGATGCGTGCCCCGTGTTCGGCCCGGACCGCGGCGACCTGCTCGCGGACCACGCGGAACGGATTGTCGAGCGGATTCATGAAGATGCGCCCCATCACGTTCACGATGCCGACCGGAACGCCGTCCCGTGTCCGCGCGCCGTAGCGCCCGCTACCCGGCACGCCGGCGGGATAGTTGCCCGGCCGCAGAAGTCGAGGCTGGCTCTCGATGTACGCCAGCGCCTCCTTCTTGTCCCAGACGTGGTTGCCCGTCGTCATCACCTGGACGCCGTGATCGAGCAGCGTCTCCCCGATGTCGCGGGTGATGCCGTTGCCGCCCGCTGCGTTCTCGACGTTGGCGATCACCAGGTCGACGCCGTGGCGGGCCACGAGCCGGGGGAGGGCCAGCCGGGTGATCGTGCGTCCCGGCTTGCCGACGATGTCGCCGACGAAAAGGAGCGTGACGGTTGCGGGCATCCGCGGGAATGATCGCACAGGTGGCAGCCGGTCTGCGAAGTGTCCGGCCGCGACCCGGCGGTCGAGACGGATTGTCCGGTCCACGGCGGGCCGTGGCCCGGCGGATGTCGACCCGGCGTCGGATCTTCGCGTATCCTAATGGCATGGACGACGAGACCGAGATTTCCGAGGCTGCCGCGGAGGCGGCGCAGGATGGCGGGCAGGCTGCGGAAGACGAGGCCGAAGCCGAGCGCGAGCCGGCGCCGTCCATCGAGAGCCGTTTTCTGTATGTCGACGTCGCGGCGCAGCGCGCGAAGCAGTTGCGCCGCGGCGCCCTGCCGCGGCTCGAGGAGTTGGCCGGCGATGCGGAGGCGGACACGCCGGTCAAGCTGAGTCACAAGCTCGAACGCATCGCCATGCGCGAAGTGGATCGCCGCAAGATTCATTACGACGTGCCGGACCCGGCGCCGGCGTCGGGGGAGTGATCGTGGCTCCAGATCAGTCGATCATCGGCGGGGCCGTGCAGACTCTGATGGGGCTGGCCGTCTCCACCGGATTCCTGCTCGCGCTGTTCATCGGTTTCCTCGTAGTCGCGGGCCTTACCAAGTTCCGGAAGCCCGGACGTGGATCGCTGGTCGTCCGCAATCTCGTGGACCAGATGGACGGCGCGCAGTTCCGGTACTTCACGCCGGATGCGCAGAGCGGGCCGACGGACCAGTTGCGCACGCCCGAGCTTCTCGAACAGGCGGGCGGAACGGGCACCGACACCGGCGCTGCTCAGGCCGGACCTTCCTGAACGCGCTCGTACGCGTGCGCCAGCCGCAGGAGCGTCGACTCGCCGAAGGCGCGTCCGACGAGTTGCAGGCCGATCGGCAGGCGGGCCGCCGTCAAGCCGGCCGGCACGCTGATCGCCGGCAGACCGGTCAGGTTGGCGCTGACCGTGAACACGTCCCCCAGGTACATCGCCAGCGGATCCTGCAGGTGCTCGCCGAGCCGGAACGCGGGTGCGGGCGTCGTCGGCATCGCGATGGCGTCCACACCGGGCCCGCCGGCGTCGAACGCGCGATCGTAGTCGCGTCGAATCAGGCTTCGTACGCGCTGGGCCCGGCGATAGTACGCGTCGTAGTAGCCGGCGCTCAGCGCATAGGTCCCGAGCATGATCCGGCGTTTCACTTCCGCCCCGAAGCCGGCGTCGCGCGTCCGGTCGTACATCGCGGCGAGCGGTGAGCCTGCGCCGTCTCCGCCATCGGCGCCATCGGCGCGGGCGCCGAAGCGGACCCCGTCGTAGCGGGCGAGGTTGGAGCTGGCCTCGGCCGGGGCGACCAGATAGTAGACGGGCACGGCGTGCTCCGCGTGCGGCAGCTCGACGTCGACCACCGAGGCGCCGGCCGCCGCGAGCGCGGCGAGGGCCTTGTCGAAGGCCGCCAGCACCTCGCTGTCGATGCCGGCGTCGCCGTGCCGCAGCAGCGCGCGCGCCACGCCGACCCGCAGTCCTGCCGCGTCTCCGGTGAGCGCCGCCGTGTAGTCGTCGACCGGCGCGTCCACGGACGTCGCGTCGCGCGGATCGTGCCCCGCCAGCACGCCCAGGACCAGCGCCGTGTCGGCCACCGTCCGCGTCAGGGGACCAATCTGGTCGAGCGACGAGGCGAACGCCAGCAGTCCGTAACGGGAGACGCGGCCGTACGTCGGTTTCAGCCCGGCGATTCCGCAGAACGCCGCCGGCTGGCGGATGGAGCCGCCCGTATCCGACCCGATGGCGACCGGCGCGAGCCCGGCCGCGACCGCGGCGGCGGCGCCGCCGCTCGAGCCGCCCGGCGTGCGTTCGGGGTCCCACGGGTTCCGGCTCGGTCCGTAGGCGGAGTGCTCGGTCGACGACCCCATCGCGAACTCGTCGCAGTTGGTCTTGCCGACGACGATCGCGCCCGCTTCCCGCAGTCGGGCGGCCACCGTGGCGTCGTACGGCGGTCGAAAGCCGGCCAGGATGCGCGACGCCGCGGTCGTCGGCTGTCCCCGCGTGCAGATGACGTCCTTGATCGTGATCGGCACGCCCAGCAAGGGTTGGTCGCGCCACTCGTTCCGGCGCCGATCGACCTCCGCCGCCCGCGCGAGCGCCTCGTCCCGGAATACCGCGGTGAGCGCGTTCCAGCGCTCCTCGCTCTCCGCGATGCGATCCAGGTAGTGCCTGCAGACCTCCACCGCGGATCGGTGGCCGGCCCGTACGTCGTCGCGAATGGAGCCGGCGGTCTCCGCGTCCGCCGGCCGCGCCGCGCCCGCCATCAGCCCAGCACTCGCGGCACGCGGAAGAAGCCGCCGGTTTCCGAGGCGCGGTCCGCGACGCCGTCCGGCGCGTTGGCCAGCGTCTGGTCGCGGGCGAGCGACGGCCGCACGGCGTCCGGCCGCCGCGGGCAGTCGGCGCCGCCGGGGTGCCAGGACTCGTCGGCGCCGCTCACGTCGACCCCCTGCAACCGTTCGGCGTATTCCAGGATGTCGGCGAGCTGTGGCGTGAACAGATCGACTTCTTCGGGGGTGAGATCGAGGTGCGCCAGCGCGGCGATCCGCTCGACGTCGGCGCGGGTGAGACGGTCGGGCATGAACACGACCCTAACACAGCCCGCGAACGGCTCGGCGCCCCGGGCGCGGCGTCGGCGTCGGCGGGGCGTTCCCGCGCGGGGCCGGGACGCGCCTGGCGCCGGCGTGCGATCATGGGCGGGTGTCAGGTTCGCTCTTCGGCCGGTCGCGGGCCGAGGTCGAGGCCGCCCTTCCGGATCGCGAGCCGGTCGCCTGCCCGCTGTGCGGTCGCGAGCCCCGGCCGTTCGCCGTCGACTTCCAGGGACTGCACCTCGCGCGCTGTGCCGCCTGCGGTCTGGAGTTCCAGCACCCCCGACCCGTCTTCGAGCAGCTCGCCGCCGCCGTCTATACGGCCGGGTACCATCCCGAAGGGCACGAAACCGTCGACGGCGGCCGGGAGCGGACCTTCGCAAGACAGTTGGAGCGGATCGAGCGGTACGTCCGCCGCCGCCCCGCCGCCCTGCTCGACGTCGGGTGCGGGGCCGGCGCGTTTCTCGGCTACGCCCGATCCCGCGGCTGGACCGTGGGCGGCACCGACATCAGCGTCACCGAGGGCGCGCGGCGCCACGATGCGCGGCTGTGGGAAGGGCAGTTGCCTCGGATCCGCTTCGACGGGGCGCGCTTCGACGCCGTCCGCCTCAACCACGTGCTCGAGCACACCCCGGACCCGATGCGGGAGTTGCGGCAGGCGCGGCGTCTGGTCGCCGGCGACGGCGTTCTGCTTATCGGCGTGCCGAACCTCGCCGGACTGAGCGTTCGCCTCAAGAGCTGGCAGAGTCGACTCGGCCTGAAGCGCCGGCGCTGGAAGCACTACGGCGCACTGCACCATCTCTGGTTCTTCACCCCGGCGACGCTGGCCGCGCTGGTCGAGGCGGCCGGGTTCAGGGTGGTGCACTGGGAGACGCCGGCCGAGGATCGGCCGGGGCGCTCCGAATGGCTGAGGGCACTCGTCAGGGGGCCCGTGGAAGCCGCCCGGATGGGCGGGATTCTCGACTTGTACGCCCGGCCGGCGGAACGGGCCCGGGACGGAACCCGGCCATTCGGGCTAGGAGTCTGCGCCGCAGGAAATTTTCGCCCCAATATGTAGTGGTTCAGGCGATTCTAAACCACCACATGAAGGGGTCGATCATGCCAAAATTCGTTCCACGGCGCAGACTCCTAGCGCCCCGAAACGCCTCGCTGACTCGGCGTTTCGGCCCATCCCCCCCGCTCCAGGAGCCTGCGCCGCAGAAATCACCGCGTTGCGTTCTGCGGCGCAGACTCCTAGACTCGGAGACACCATGAGTCAGATCGTCACCGAGATCTACGAGGCGTTCAGGGCCGCCAACGTAGGAGACGACCTTGCCAAGGCGGCAGCCGGGGCCATCGTCGGCCGCGAGGATCTCGTCACCAAGCTGGACCTCGAACGCGCCATGGGCCGTGTGCAGACCGAGATCGCCGAACTCAAGGCGGATCTCAAGCTGCTCAAGTTCGCCTACGGACCGCTCATCATCGGCTTGCTCATCAAGATCGCGTTCTTCCCCTGATCCGGCGGAGAGCCTCTCGCGGGCAGTCCGGGGCCCTCGATCGGCGGTTTCCCTTCAGTGGTGGTAGTCGAGCTCGCCGGCCTCGACCCGCACGGGCAGCCGGTTCTCGCGCGGCGGGAGCGGGCACGTCGTATGCGGATTGAAGGCGCACGGGGGGTTGTAGGCCCGATTGAAGTCCACCGTCGTCCTGCCGTCGGCATCCGGGGCGTCGGCGTACAGGAAACGCGCGGCGGGGTAGGTCTCGCTGCCGCTCGTCAGGTCGCGGAAGATGAACCACAGCCGGCCGCCGGAATCGACCGCCGTCATGCGCAGCTCCGCGCCGCCCACGGTGAGGGCGACCGAGCCGCTGGTGCGGAACGTCTCGACGTCGCCGAGGATGTTGGGCAGCCGCATCGTGCGCGGCTCTTCGTGCGGGATGAAGCGCCCGGACACCCGGAAGGACTCGTCGACCGGGTACCAGCGCAACCCGGTGAAGTCGCGCCGGATGTCGCTTTCCCGGTCGCGCATGCGGATGGCGAGCCGGTCGCCGCTGTAGTGGCCGAACAGCGACAACGGACCGAGCGCGATGGTCGGCCGCTCGCGTCCCTCGTAGGGCCATAGCTGCGCCGCGCCGACGTCGCGGCCGTCGATCGAGAGCGTTCCTCCCTCCGGGGCCCGCACCGTGATCGTCTCGTCCCCCAACGTGAACACGCCGGCCTCGGCGGGTCCGGTTCGCAGCACGACATCGTTGAGCGGGGACGAGCCGAAGCTGGTGTCCCCTTCGTTGAGGAAGAACAGCCCGGCCACCGTCAGCCAGCCGTCGTCCGCCTTCAGCCGTTCCTCGCGGTCGACGCGCCAGGCTTCGATCTCCGCCGCGTAGTCCTGCGCCGCCGGCGTCCCCGGCGCCATCAGCGCCGCGAGCGCGCAGAGTGCGGCGCGCCCCCGCCATCGAATCCCATGTCGCACACGCCACATCCTTTCCCGGACCATCGCCCGCATCGTAGCACGCATACGCGCTATTATTGATGGTTCGTCTGCCGCGGCGGCGGGCCTCCGTGCGTGGTCCGGCGTCGTTGGCGACGCTCGACTCCGGCCGGGCGCGGCGACCCGTGCGCCGGCGCCGACGCGTCAGGGGATCCCGCAGCTACAGCAAGGTCCGATCCATGAGCAACAATTCATTCGGAACACGTCAGTCCCTGCCGGCCGGCGACGGCACGACCGTGGACGTCTACAACCTCCGCGCGCTCGAGGCGTCGGGCTATCCCGGCGTCGGACGCCTGCCGTACTCGCTGAAGATCCTGCTGGAGAACATGCTCCGCCGCGAGGACGGCCGGGCGGTGAAGGCGGACGACATCGAGGCGCTGGCCGGCTGGCGGCCCGGCGTCGACAAGGAGATCGCGTTCATGCCGGCCCGCGTCCTGCTGCAGGACTTCACCGGCGTG
>WTGR01000391.1 GCA_011523485.1 Acidobacteriota bacterium | reverse complement strand
GCCGATGCCGTTGCCGCGCGGGCCCGTGCCCGGAAAGTCGCTCGCCGGCGGCACCTCGAGCAGCGAGTACCAGTAGTTGGCCGGATAGATCTCCGCCGCCTCGTGCGGCGACGCGGCCACCGTGGCGGTCAGGGCGAGATCGTCGCCGGGTTGCGCGGAGGTCTTCTCCGAATCGGCCAGGCCGTAGCCGCGCACCCACACTTCATAGGCGGCGTCCGGAAGGTCCGGCACCAGAAAGCGCCCGTCGTCGCCGGTCACGACGATCTTCCGGAAGCCGGTGTCGAAGTCTTCCGTCTCGGCGATGACCCAGACGCCCGCCTCGGGACCCGCCGCGCTGGTCACGACGCCGCTGATGTCGTCGTCCTGGGCCGCAACCGGAGGGCCGAGCACGGCGAGAGCCGCCGCCAGGAACGCCGCCGTCGCATATCCGCCGATCATGCGCCGCTTCGTGCTCATGTCGTCCTCCTGCGTCCGCCGGAACAGCACCGCCTGCGTCGACACACTCCCGCCGCGCAGACTCCCAGCGCTATTGTGCAGTGTGGCCGCGCGCTCGACAACCCCTAATTCATCTCTAATTCATCGCGCACCGCGACCGTTTCGCTCCCCGGCCGCCGCCCGCCACACGGGGATCGAGGCGTCAGTTGGGCAGCACGGCAAACTCTCGCGAGCCGGCGAGCCGTCCATCGGCCGTCACCAGGGTGAGCTCCAACACCTTCGCCGTCGCCGCCAGGAACCGGCCCGCGAGATCCTCGTGAGGCAGGCCGAGAACGCGGCTCTCCTTTCCAACGTGCTACGGACTCGCGACGACAGGCGCTCCGGCTCGGCGACGCTCCAGATCCAGATGTGCGTATCCAGCAGGAGCCTCACGAGCGCAGGGTCTCCCATTCCTCTTCCGGCATCGCGGGTGAGACGATGTCGCCGGTGATGCGGAGCGTGGATCGCATGCAGCCCAGCCACCGCTCCGAACGCTCGGGAACCGACGGGGGCACGACTTCCGCCACGGGTTTGCCGAACCGGGTGATCAGGACCGGCTGTCCCGTTCGGTTGACGCGGTCGAGAACGGCCAGACAGGTTGCCTTGAACTTCGAGGTGGCGAGCTGTTCCACGTAGGCCTCCACCACATCAGGATAGACCATGGTCATGATCCATGGTCCGCAAGCAGACCAGCGTCGACCAGAATCAGATCGGCGACGTTTGCCGGCTCGAGCGCCTCGCCGCCCGAGAGCGGTCCGGCGCCGGACCGCGAGCCCCGGATCGTTCAGCATCCTTCCCGGACGGCGGGATCGGATCACCCATCCAGCCTCCTCGAAACCGCGGCCGTTCCTCCCTCCAGCTCCTCAACTTCCCAAACCATACATGGCTCGTCCCGTCGAACTCCGGAGACGCGGGCTCCAGTTAGAAAGGCCGGCTCACCCGACGCCGGGCCCACGTCGCCGTGCTCACCCCTCGCCAACCCGTCCGAACCTCCAGTACACCTCTACCGGTGGATTGATCCTGCTGAGGTTCGAAGTGGGGCTCTTGCAAGGCTCGGAATAGATATCGGGCGCCATTCTCGCCAATGGAAACGGCGAACGACTTCCAGCGAACACCCGCACATAGCGACCGTCGTCGCGGATATCCTCGTCGAGCTGCCGGCCCCTCGGGAAACAGCGGCCCGAGGTGTCGATGACGATGTAGTCCGGTCGCAACGAGGCGATCTGCGGCCAGTCTTCTTCGACCCACACCGCCGTGACATCACCGGCACGCGGCAGGTCCTCGCGGAACCCGACCATCGCGACAACGCTATCGCGCCCTACATTTTCCTCGATCCAGGCTTCCACCCGATACCGGCCGTCGAGGATCATTGCGGCATTCACCGCGCTGCCGTGCGCCACCAGATAGCTCGCCAGCACGAAACCCGCAAGAGATATGCCTATGCGAGGGCCCTGGGCGCCGATTCTCGAGAGCAGCCTGCCCCCGAACAGCGCCAGAACGACACACACAGCGAGAAAGAACCGATCGTACTGATACCGTACGACGAGAATGAAGAACAGGTAGTACGACACAGCCGGCAACAAGAGCCACAACTTTTCCGATTCGCGTCTGACCGCCGCGCCGATCCCCAGCAAGCAAATCAGGAGCCCGGGCCAGGTGAGCATCCACCCGAGCTGGCGGATCGTGCCGACGAACATCCGCAGGTAACCATCGACGCTCGCCTCGTAGACTGCGTAGCTGTCGGACGCCGGCCCGACGATATGCCGGAAGTGGTCGAGCGCGAGCTTCGGTGTAAAGAGAACGCCCTGGCCGACGACGAGAACGGCCAGCGCCGTCATCGCCGCCAGGGCAAGCGGCCGATCACACAGGATCATGCGCCCGCGAGACACCCGGCAGCGCAGCCACAGAATGTGAACGGCGGGAAGAACGTAGAATCCGTACGCCTGGTCCTTGGTGCATACGGCGAGCATTCCCGCCGCCGCGAACGCGACGACACTGCCGAGGCGTCCGTGTCTGACGTACCGCACGTAGAAGAGAAGTGACAAGACGAACCAGAACACATACGGCACATCGAGATTCGCGGTCTTCGCATGGTAGACGAAGACCGGCATCGTCGCGACCAGCCCCGCGCCCCACAGTCCCGCAACGCGGTCATGATAAAGCTCAACCGCGCAGAGATAGGTGCCGTAGACGGCGCCCGCCGCCATCAACACGCTCACGACGCGCATCAGAAAGAAAGCGCTCGCGTAGCTGTACGCGGCGGCCGCGTCGGCGGCGCCGAACCGCCCCACGATCTCGAACGGCAGGACCACGATGCTGAGAACGTAGTAGTGAAACGGCGGATAACGGAGCAACCAGCCTTGTTCGACTCCATCTCTCAACGAGATGATGACATTGGCGGGAACGATCTCGTCGAAGGACCACGAGTGGTGATTCGGCAACCCCCACCATATTCCGGCCAGCGCCATCGCCGTGCTTCCGGCGAGCAGGACGACCACGGCGCAATTGGCGCCGTGGTCGCACGGATGCGCCCGCAAGTGCCGGGTCACGTGACGCGTCAGCCACAACGCAGGCGCCAACAGCACGAGACCGGAAAGGAAAAGGGGCAGCAGCCAGCGCAAATGGAAGGCCGCCCGAGACGCGAAGAGACGATAGGGCGCGATCGGCCGAGGCGCCTCGGATGTCCGCGTCTCCCGCCAGCGCAGGTCCAGAACCGCGTCACCGGCGCGTTTGACGTACCAGACGTGCACGGCGTGGAGCCCGGCATGAAGCGTGACCGTTGCCTGCAGGCGCGATGGCAGGTTCCCAAGGCGGTCGATGCCAACGTGCTCGCCTTCGATCGACAACCCCGCGAGTCCGTCCGTCTCCAGGATAAACTCGTACTCTCCGGCACGGTCCACGCTGACGAATCCATCGAACGTCGCGCTGAAAGGACCGTCCCCAAACAGCTGATCGCGCCGGACCGCGATGCGCCGCGACGTTATCTGCGGCTCGACGACGCGGAGCACCGGCTCCTCGCCGCCGACCGTGCCGCGGTAGTACCGTGCCGCCAGACCGTTCTGCGCCGTCGATTGCCAACAGGTGGCGCCGAGCACGGAGAGAACAAGCGCAGGATACAAGACGGCCAGTCTCGCCATTCAGCCCCCAGCCACTCGATCCCAAGCTTCGTTCGACCTGTCAATCACAACCAATCCGCTCAAGTCTCGCTCAGCGTCGGGCCGGATACTATCTCGCTAAAGCCGGCCTCGTCCAGAACGGCGACCCCGAGCCGCTGCGCCTTGCGCAGCTTGGAACCGGGCTTGTCCCCGACCACGACGTAGTCCGTCTTCGCACTGACGGATCCGCTGACCTTGCCACCGGCCGCCAGGATGCGCGCTTTGGCTTGGTCGCGGGTCATGCCGTCCAGCGTTCCGGTGAGCACGAACACCTTGCCGGCAAGTGGATGAAGCTGCCGCTCCTCCTTGTCGTCTTCCCGGAATCGCAGGCCGTGCCGTCGCAACCGCTCGACCAGGTCGCGGTTCATGGCTGCCGCGAAGAAGTTGCGAATCGAGTCGGCAATGCGGGGCCCAACCTCTTCTACCTGCTCCAGTTCCTCGGTCGATGCCGATGCGATGGCATCCAGGCTGCGGAAATGACTTGCCAGCAACGAAGCGGTCCGGTCGCCGACAAGCCTCATGCCGAGACCGAAGACGAGGCGTCCGAGCGGAAGATCCTTCGATCGCTCCAGGCCATCCATGATCCGGCGGGCGGACTTCCCGCCAAGCCGGACGCGCAGCGGTACAGCCGCGAGCTGTTCTGCCGTCAACTCGTGCAGATCGGCCGGGGTCCGCACCAACCCGTGGTCGACCAGCTTCGCGGCCAGGGTGTCGCCCATGCCGTCGATGTGCTTCGCACTCGAGACAACGAAGCGCCGCAGTGCCGGACGGTCCGACTCCAGGTCTGTCTTGCCACCCTCGGGCGTCACTCCGGTCGAGCCGGCAGACTCCTCCTTCGCGTCCGCTCGTTTCGCAATCTCGGCCTTCGACCGCGCGATGCTCTTCACCAGCATCGCGGCCTTCTTGTCGCCAACCGCGCTCTCCTTCTCCAACTTCGCCAACTGCTCCGCGTTCAGCTCGTAGAGGTCCGCGAAGTCCTTCACCAGCCCGCCGTCGACGAGCGCGTCGACGAGCCACTCGCCCACGCCGTCGATGTCCATGGCGGTCCGCCGTGCAAAGTGCAGGATCGATTCCTTCAACCGCGCGATGCAACTGACGTTGACGCACCGGGCTACCGCTTCGCCCGCCTCGCGCACGACCGGCGCAATGCACTCGGGACACCGCGCAGGCATCACGAAGGGCCGCCGACCCGCGCCTTCGCGCACGACCCGTACGACCTTCGGGATCACGTCCCCGCTCCGCTCGACCAGCACGGCGTCACCGATCTGCAGCCCGAGACGCGCGATCTCGTCGGCGTTGTGCAGCGTCGCGTGCGACACGGTCACCCCGCCGACGTGTACCGGGCGCAGCCGGGCGCGCGGGGTGACCGCCCCGGTGCGCCCCACCTGGACGTCGATGTCCTCCACCACCGTCTCCACCTGCTGCGCCGCGGGCTTGCAGGCGACGGCCCAACGGGGCGACTTCGACGTCGCGCCTAGTCGCCGCTGCAGGTCGACCGAATCGACCTTGAAGACCAGGCCGTCGATCTCGTAGGGGAGTTCCTCCCGTCGCGGCAGCCACTCGTCCCGGAACCGGCGCAGGTCATCGACGCCGTACAGCCGGGCGCGCGCCCTGTTCACCTTGAAGCCCAGGGCCGCGAGCGCCTCCAGCGCCTCCCAGTGCGACGGAAAGACCGGCTGGCCGGCTGCGAGCAGTTGATGCGGGTAGAAGTCGAGCCGCCGCGAGGCGGTAATGGCCGCGTTCAGCATCCGCAGCGATCCTGCAGCAGCGTTGCGCGGGTTCTCGAACTGCCGCTTCTCTTCCGCTCGCTGCCGGGCATTCAGCGCCGCGAAGGACTTCTTCGGCATCACGACCTCGCCGCGCACCTCGAACTCCACCGGAACCCCTCGCGTCGTCCGCTCCCGCGCCGGAATCGAGAGCGGCAGGGAGCGCAAGGTGCGGGCATTCGGCGTGATCACCTCGCCCTCGATCCCGTTGCCGCGGGTCAGCGCCAGCGTCAGGTGACTGTCGGCATCCGGCTCTTCGTGCAAACCGGGCTGCCGGGCGCCGGCATCACGACCCGCCTCGTCGCGCGCCGGACCGAAACGCACCACCATCGAAAGGCCGTCCAGCTTCAGCTCGCCGACGTAATCCAGGACTTCCACTCCGGCCAGCTCCCGCGCCCGACGGTCGAAGTCGACCAGCTCCGCGTCGTCCAACGCGTTGTCGAGGCTGAGCATGGGGGACGAATGCGATGCCTTGTCGACTCCCTCCCGCGGCGCGCCGCCGACCCGTTGCGACGGCGAATCGGGCGTGACCAGTGCCGGATACAGCGCTTCCAACCGCTGCAACTCCCGCAGCAGGACATCGAACTCGGCGTCGCTGATTTCGGGCTTGTCGAGGACGTAGTAGAGATGCTCGTGATGTCTCAACTCGCTGCGCAGGCGAGCGATGCGGGTCCGGGCCTCGTCGAGGGCCGCCTCGGATCCGGAGTCGGAAGGCATCGGCGCGTCAGACCTCGAACCGGCCGGCCCGCCGCCGGCCGGAATCAGCGATCGCGCGCCAGCACGTAGTCCGGCAGGGCGAGCAACGCATCGCGCTCGACGGAGGGGGAAAACGCGGCGAGGCAGTCCCGGGCCGCCGCCGCGTGCTCGACGGCCTTGTCGTAGGCGTAGTCCGTTGCGCGATGCTCGCGCAGCAGGACGCCGAGCTCGCGCCAATCGCTCATGCCGATCTCGCCGGTCTCCACCGCAACGCGGGCGATCGCGCGCGCCCGACCGTCCGCGGCCTCCCGGCCGAGCAGGTGAATCAGGGCCAGCGTGACCTTTCCCTCGCGAAGATCCTGGCCGACCGGCTTGCCGAGCGTAGCCTGGTCCGCCGTGAAGTCGAGCAGATCGTCGACGAGCTGGAAGGCGACCCCGAGATTGAAGCCGTAATCACGCAGCGCGGCGCGTTGCTCGTCGGTCGTGGCGCCGAGCATGCTGCCGATCTCGGCGGAGCCGCCGAACAGGTACGCCGTCTTGCGCCGGATGATCTCGAAGTACTCCTCCTCCGAGATGTCCACGTCGCCGGTCTTGGTCAACTGGTACAGCTCGCCCTCGATCATCCGCCGCGTGACGTCGCACAGCAGGCGCACGATCGGGATGGCGTCGTCGTAGGTGAGGGCCAGCTTCATCGAGCTGATGTACAGGTAGTCGCCCAACAGGACCGTCTTGTCGTTGCCCCAGCGCGAGTGGGCCGCGAGGCGGCCGCGGCGGAGCTCGGACTCGTCGATGATGTCGTCGTGGACCAGCGTCGCCGTGTGGATGAACTCTACCGCGGAGGCGTAGACGACCGCGCGCTCCCCGGTGTAGCCGGCCAGCCGCGCGGCGAGAAGCAACACGGCGGGGCGCACGCGCTTGCCGCCGCTGGCCTGGATGTACCGGGCCATGCGCGGAATCACCTCGTCCACCACGTGCACGGTCCCCGGCCCCCTCGCCGCGCCCTGGCCGGCCGCCGTCAGGGCCGCCGCGTCGGCTTCGACGGCGGGCCGGACGTAGGTCGCATAGGCCTGCTCGACCGCCTCGAGCGACGCGCGGATGGGTTCGAAGATCTGTTCGAGGTCAGCCGGCGCCGACGACTTGAGTGCCACGTTCACGCCGCCAGAATCAGACCACAGTTGCGCCGCGAGCGTCAACGCGCCGGGGCTTCAGGCCATGCCCGGTTCCAAGAGTGGGAAATCCACGCACTTCAGTCCGCGGGGGCGCCGAACAATCCGTGGTACGACCGCCGCGTCGCCTCGACGACGTCGGCGCGGCCCGCGCCGCGCACCTCGGACAGGGTATCGATCACCTGGGCCACCCGCGCCGGCTCGTTGCGCCGGCCGCGGTACGGGACCGGCGACAGGTACGGCGCGTCGGTCTCGGCCAGCAGACGTTCGGCGGGCACGATGGCGGCCGCCTCGCGAATCGCCGCTGCGTTGCGGAACGTGACGATGCCCGAGAACGATACGTGAAAGCCGAGATCGAGCGCCTGGCGTGCGAACGCGGCGTCGCCCGTGAAACAGTGGAAGACCCCCTGCACGTCGCCGCCGCCCTCCGCTCGAATGGCGTCCACCGTGTCGGCGTCCGCCTCTCGCGTGTGGACGACGATCGGCAGCGCCAGTTCGCGCGCCAGCGCGATCTGGCGGCGAAAGACGTCGATCTGGGTCCGCGGCGGCGCGAAGTCGTAGTGGTAGTCGAGTCCGATCTCGCCGACCGCGCACGCCTTGGCCCGCGCATCCAGCAACCCCCGCACGAACGACGCGACCCCCTCGAGACCGCCGGCGGCGTCTTCGACCGCGCCCGCCCGGTGCGGATGGACCCCGATTGCGAAAGCGGCATTCGGCCAGGCCGCGGCCACGCCGTCCGCGCGGCGCGCCTCGTCGTCGTTCAGTGCGTCGAGGATGCAGAGGGCGCCGTCCACGCCGGCGGTGCGCGCGCGCTCGACCACCGCACCGAGGTCCGCGGCGAACTGCTCGTCGGCCAGATGGCAGTGGGAATCGATCATCGAATCGCCGATCCCGCGGGGGCACGCTCCGGATCGTCCGGTTTCAGAAGCACCGGCTGCCCGGCCGCGTCGAGGGCCGCGAGGACCATGCCGTTCGACTCGATCCCCATCAGCTTCGCCGGCTGCAGGTTCGCCACGAAGACGACGTGCCGTCCCACGA
>WTGR01000464.1 GCA_011523485.1 Acidobacteriota bacterium | reverse complement strand
TGACGTCGGGCACCTACAACAACAACGTGATGATCTTCCAGGCGCCCGGCTACGTGGCGATCCTGAACGAGATGGTGCACAACGCCCGGATCATCCCGATCGACGACACGGCGAAGCCGCCGTTCCCGCAGCGCAGCGGCGTCTCACGCGCCCACTGGGAAGGGGAAACGCTGGTCATCGAGACGACCCGGTTCGCCGGCGGGAGCAGCAGCCTGTCGTCGACCAACATGCACCTGATCGAACGCCTGACCCGGATCGATCCCGACACGGTGGCCTACGAGTACACCGTGACCGACCCGACCGTCTACACCGCGCCCTACACGGTGATGATGCCGTTCCGGCGCACCGACGGACCGCTCTTCGAGTACGCCTGCCACGAGGGCAACTACGGGCTGCACGGCATCCTGGCCGGGGCGCGGAGGATGGAGCGGCTGGGCCGGGAGTTGCGGCCGTAGGGGACGGTGCGAGGCGTTCGGGGCGCACCATCCGCTCGAGCCCGCTGACCTGCGAGGTCAACGGCATGGAGTACGTCGGCGGTGATTGCGTCGAGCGACGCGCTGGCGTTCGCGCTGCCGTAATCATCTCGAGGCGGCCGGGTCGAGACGGTCCCGCTCGGCCCGAAGCTGGAAGCAGTGACGGCCCGCCTCGTGTCTCGAGAACCGCCGCCCCCTGCGCAACTCGCCCGTTGCGCGCGCCTCCCGTTCCGAACCGGCGTCTGCGCCGTCGAGCCAGCCAATGGCGAGATCGCCTCAGATGCCGAGGACGAAACCCACCGCAACCCGCACCATGCCCAGATGACGGTCCGCGTCGTCCCTCTTGAACACGCGCTCCGTCCCTTCGAGCGATGGCAGGCCGAGGCGCCGGTAGGCCGCCGCGACACGGAGCGCGAGTCGATCGGTGAGATGAAAGTCCACCCCGCCGCCGGCGGCCAGAGCCAATCCGGACGAGAAGGCGTCGAAGCAGCGCGAGTATGCGCCGCCGTCATCGGCTTCCCCGGCCGTTCCGGCGAATGACGCGCGGCCGGCGAGGACCTGGACGAACCGTGTGCTGCGCCGGGCGCGCGACAGTCGGTACTGCACGCCTCCCATGAAGGTGTGGAACCCTGCGTGGATGTCGGAACACGCCGACGCGGGTCCGGCTCCACCCGGCGCCTGCAGGCGACCGCTCGCCCTCCACCCCCTTCCCAGTTCGCCGACAACGGCCAGAGCACGGCTGAGATGCAGGCCCGCGGACAGGAATGTCGCCGCTTCCGGCTGGGCGGTCGGCCGCTGCCAGAACGACGTGGCGCCAAGGGCGAGATGAAGGCCCCCTCCATCGAAGTAGGTCGCTTGCGGTTCTTGGTCACCCTGTGCGCCCGACTCCATACGCACGCCGGGCGGTTCGACCGGGATGCGGGCGAGACGCAGCGATCCTTCGGCCGGCGACGCGGGTCCGTCGGCCGGCAGGGACTGCGCGACGGCGGCGGAGCCGCCCAGGAAACCCGTCACCGAAATCAGAATGACTCCGCCTCGAACGATGCCGCCGATCTGCATCCTGCTCCTCCCTTCACCAGTTGAGAGCCACGCCCGCGGACGATCCGTGACGCTCCCGTTGATGACGAGTTGGTGCAAGCGGAATGCCATCGCTCCGGGAGGCCGAACCCGGCGCCGTTCACGGTCGTGCTTGCAGGGTCTTCGGAGAGAACGCCGACGGCGTCAGGACCGCAGGCGCGTCAATCGGCGCGCGTTGAGGTCACAGCAGTCGTACACGTTGTGTACATGGGATGACGCGAGATGTCCTGGCCCGCCGGCGAGTGCGGCGTGCCAATCGCCTTCTCATCGATCTGACAGTCTGCAACCCGCGCGTCCGGATCGCGAAGCGCGCCGGCGGCGTCTCTCACGAGCCGGCGAGATCAGCGAGATCTTCCGGCCGCAGCCGGTAGCGAATTGCGTTGCCTTCATGGAGGCCCCGGATCTCGTTCCCGACGTAGTCGACGACCCCCTGTTGGCGAGCTCGAACAAGTGATCATTTCTGAAGTGCCGTCGACTGGGCTTG
>WTGR01000327.1 GCA_011523485.1 Acidobacteriota bacterium | reverse complement strand
CACCTCGCGATCGAACGGAACGAATCGCCGTGGTTCTGCGTCTGACCGTTCAGGCCCTTGGCCTGCCCGGCCGACGTGAACCCTTCTTGCCGCGATTGTAGTGCCGACGATCCCGCCGCGCAAGCAGCGTGCGAACCCGCGCTATACTGCGAAACATGTCGTTTCAGATCCCCCGGAAGGCCTCGCTTCTGGCCGCGGCCGTGCTCGCGGCCGGCGCCCTCGATTCCGCCTCGGCGCAGCCGCCGCCGGTGTTCCGGTCGGGCGTCACGCTGGTCACCACCGACGTCATCGTGCGGGACGGCGACGGCCAGTTCCTGCCCGACCTGACCCTCGACGACTTCACGATCTACGAGGACGGCCAGCCCCAGCGGATCGCCTCCCTGGTGCTCGTGCACGGCGGGCGCGTGTTCAACCAGTTGCTGCCCCCGCCGCCGGTGCCGGAAGGAATCATCCTGCCCGGACGGACCGCCCCGGCGGCGAGCGCGACACCGGGACGGATCTTCGTCATCTTCATCGACGACCTGCACATCCGGCCGCCGGACACGCCGCTGATCCACCGCGTGATGGACCTGCTGCCCGAGACGCTGATCCACGAGGGGGACGAGTTCGGGATCATCTCGAGCGGCAAGTCCGCCATCCGCGTGCAGATGACGAGCGACCGGAACCGGCTGCGGGCGATCGATCGGGCGGTGGGCGAGGCATTCGATCCCCGGCAGCTCATCGAGCGGGCCACGCAGCTCTCGTCGCTCGGCGAGTCGCGCTGGCGCGCGCACGTCGCCTTCAAGACCGCGATCGAGACCGTGCGCGGGCTCGAGCAGATCCGGCACCGTCGCAAGGCCTTCCTGTACGTGAGTGCCGGCTACAACTTCAACCCGTTCGACGACAGCCGCGTCAACGCGCGCATCGAGTCGATGCAGCAGGTGGGGTTCTTCGAAGGCGTCGACCTGCCGGAGTTCGACGAGCCGGCCCTCGATCAGTTCGCGACGACCGACGCGTTCGGCGAGGTGTTCAGCGACTCGGAGCTGCACAACGAGCTGCTGCTGCTGATCGACGAGGCGAACCGCGCCAACGTCTCGTTCTACACCATCGATGTCCGCGGTCTGACCACCATCCCGGATCTCGACTTCGATCTGCGGACCACCGAGTGGAACGAGTACATCCGCAAGCAGCACTCGTCGCTGCGCACGCTGGCGGAGCTGACCGGCGGGATCGCGGTGGTCAACCGCAACACGTTCCGCGAGGCGTTCACCGAGATCGACGCCGAGACGAGCGACTACTACGTGCTCGGCTTCTACTCGTCCAACCCGGACGAGACGCGGCGGTCGCGCGAGCTGCGGGTCGAGGTGGCGCGCGAAGGGGCGGAGGTGCGGTCGCGGACCCACTACCTGCTGCCGTTCCCCGATGCCCGGCCCGCGGCGCCGCCGGGAGCGGCGGCCGTCTCCCCGACGGAGGCACCAGGGTCCGCGCGGCGGTAGCGGACGGGTCGGAGGCCGGGTCCGCAAGCTCGAGGGCTGATCATCCGAAAGAGATTCGGTGCACCTGCCCGTTGCGGCAGGCGTGCCGATGGATCCAGTGCGTACAGAATCTCGAACCGGCGTGGGTATAATTGTTGAAAACGCTGAAAACGGAGGGGAAGATGGTGCGAAAAGCTCCGTCGCAGGAGGATCCTCTCGCCGTCGAGAAGCAGTACCTGAAGGAGCACATCGAAGAGTTGGCTCGCGGGTACCCTGGGAAGTATCTGCTGATCAAAGGCGAGGCCGTCCACGGCGGCTTCGAGACGCACGACGCCGCTGTTGACGCTGGCGTTGAGAAGTTCGGCCGCGGGCCGTTCCTCGTGCGGTCCGTCCTGCATCCAGATGATGCCGAAACCGTGAACATTCCGGCTCTGGCCGTTGGGGTCCCGCTTGTCGCCCGTTCTTAACTGCCGCTTGAGCTCCCAAGAGCCGAGAGCTGAGGGAAAGGCGGGGCTCCGGCAGCTCGGCCCCCAAGTGGAAATCGCACTGTTTCAACTCGGAGAACCATCGCCGGCAGAGGGCC
>WTGR01000481.1:263-8317 GCA_011523485.1 Acidobacteriota bacterium | reverse complement strand
GGGCCCGATGGAGCACATCGGCATACAGGATCTGAGCACCCCCTACGGCAAGATAGCGCCGGGACACGCTCCTGGGCGCGATCAAGGTGCTGCTGCTGCCCAAGGATCCGAACGACGAGAAGAACGTCGTGCTGGAGATCCGGGCCGGCACCGGCGGCGACGAGGCGGGCCTGTTCGCCTCGGACCTCTTCCGCATGTACCAGCGCTTCGCCGAGGAGCAGGGCTGGCGCGTCGAGGTGCTCTCGTCCAACGAGACCGGCGTCGGCGCGATCAAGGAGGTGGTGGCGCTGATCGAGGGCAAGCGGGTCTACAGCCGCCTCAAGTACGAGAGCGGCGTGCACCGCGTGCAGCGGGTCCCGAGCACCGAGGCGAGCGGACGCATCCACACCTCCACCGCCACGGTCGCGGTGCTGCCGGAAGCCGAGGAGGTCGACATCCGGATCGATCCCAAGGACCTGCGCATCGACACCTTCTGCTCCAGCGGCCCCGGCGGCCAGAGCGTCAACACGACGTACTCGGCGGTCCGCATCACCCACCTGCCGACCGGACTCGTCGTCTCGCAACAGGACGAGAAGTCCCAGATCAAGAACAAGGCCAAGGCGATGAAGGTGCTGCGGTCGCGCCTCTACGAAATCGAGCTGCAGCGGCAACAGTCCGAGATCGCCAGCGACCGGCGCGGACAGGTCGGCACCGGCGAACGTTCGGAGAAGATCCGCACCTACAACTTCCCCCAGAACCGCATCACCGATCACCGCATCGGCTTCACGACGCACCGGCTGCCCGAGGTGCTGGCCGGCGATCTGGGGGAGCTCGTCGAAACCGTCGTCACCCACTACCAGTCCGAGAAGCTGAAGTCGGAAGAAGAGGCGGCGCCGGCGTGACGGAGCCGCGCGCGGGCGACGGGGCCACGTCCCTGGTCGACCGGGTGACGCGGGCGCGGAGCTGCCTCGCGCGCGCGGGAATCGACGCGGACGAGGCGCAGATCGACGCGGAGGTTCTGGCCCGTCACGCACTCGGGTGGGATCGCGCGGCCTGGCTCGCTCGCCGCCGCGACCCCGCGCCCCCCAGCTTCGAGGCGCGGTACGCGCCGCTGGTCGCGCGCCGGCAGCAGCGCGAGCCGGTCTCGATCATCACCCGGCGCCGCGAGTTCTGGGGGCTCGCCTTCGCGGTCGGCCCCGCGGTGCTGACCCCGCGCCCGGAGACCGAGCTGATCGTCGAGGCCGCGATCGAGCTGCTCGGCGATCGCCGGGGGGCGCCGCTCCGGATCGCCGACGTCGGGACCGGCTCAGGCTGTCTCGCGGTGACCCTCGCCCGCGAGTTCCCACGCGCCTCGGTGACCGGGATCGACATCTCGCCGGCCGCGCTGGCCGTGGCCCGCCGGAACGCGGCAACGCACGGCGTCGCCGATCGCGTCGCCTGGGTCGAGGACACGCTCGGCGACTGGCTCGCCGGCTTCTCTGCCGACCGTGGCGGCGGGTTCGACCTGCTGGTCGCGAACCTGCCCTACGTGCCGACCGGCGACCTGGGCTCGCTTCCGCCCGAGGTCCGCCTCCACGAGCCCCGGATCGCGCTGGACGGAGGCCCCGACGGCCTCGATCCCCTGCGTGATCTGTTGCGTGCGGCGCCGGCCGGGCTCAATCCCGGCGCGCGGGTCCTCGTGGAGATGGGAGCGGGTCAGGCGGACGCGCTTCACGACCTCGTGGCCGTTGCGAGCGGCGTCGAACTGCTCGACATCCGACGCGATCTCCAGGGCATTCCGCGAACCGCCGTGATCGCCGCCGACCGATCCCTGGAAGCTGCCATCGCCTGATACCGAGAACCCCCATGGCCGACTGCCTGTTCTGCAAGATCGCCGCCCGCGAGATCCCGGCCGACGTCGTCCACGAGGACGAACGCCTCGTCGCCTTCAGCGACATCAACCCGCAGGCGCCCATCCATGTCCTCATCATCCCGCGCCGCCACATCTCCACCCTCAACGACCTGACCGCCGGCGACGCGCAACTGGTCGGGGAAATGGTGCACCTGGCGAGCCGGATCGCGGCCGACCGCGGGCACGCGACGGCCGGCTACCGGACGGTCTTCAACTGCAATGCCGCGGCGGGCCAGACCGTGTTCCACATTCACCTGCACCTGCTCGCCGGCCGCGACATGACCTGGCCGCCCGGGTAGGGCGTCCCGCGTGCGGCGCTGACCAGAGATCCGAAGGGAGGGGGAAGTGGCTCCTCAGGCTGGACTTGAATCTTGCAGCCGACGGCGCAACAGCCGAGGACAGGATGGGGAGGCGTTCCCCCGCCAGGGGGAATGGCTCCTCAGGCTGGACTTGAACCAGCAACCCTCCGGTTAACAGCCGGATGCTCTGCCAATTGAGCTACTGAGGAACATGCAAGACCGTTCATCATATCATCTCCGCGCACCGTTGGCGCGGCGTCCGCGGCCGGGGCGCATTCGCCGCCGCCGCCGGCAGGGTCAATCGTCGCCGCGAACGCTTCTGGACGCGAGAAGCTGCACCACGGATCCGAGCAGGCCGAGCACGAGCCAGGCGGCCGCGAAAGCCTCCTGCCCTTCGAGGGGCACCAGCGGGAACAACCCGGACACGTCGCCCGCCGTGGCGGCCATCGCGGCCTGGTTCCGGGACAGCGCCAGCCCGCCGACCAGCGTGGTCCAGCCTCCGACGAACGCCGTTGCGATGATCACCACGTAGCGACGGACGATCAGCGCCATGAGCGCGCCGAGCACGGAGGCGGCGACCACGAGCCAGATCTCCGGATCGCGTTCGACAGCCAGGTGCACGATGAACGCCGCCGCGCCGGCCCCGAGGAGCGCCACCGTGGCGAGGTAGACCGCCAGGGCCACCGCCGCCCCGGCGAGTCCGCCGGCCAGCGTCGCCCCGATGAACCACCAGCCGTCGAGCTCATCGGCGAACGTGGGCGTGACGATCACGCCGCCGATGAAGCCGTACAGCGCCAGCAGCGGCCGCAGCAACGGGTATCCCGCGAAGCCGGCCACCAGCCCGCCGCCGAGTAGAATGACGGCGACGGGAAACTGGAGGGAAACCGACTCCATGACCCGCCGATTATGGCAGCGAGCCGACGGTCTGTCGCCGGCCGCCTCCGTTCCCCGATGAACACACGTCCCGCGACATCCGGCCGACGTTCCGGCACGGTCGGCCTGCTCGCCACGATCGGCGGCTTCGCGCTGTTCGGGTACTACCTCCATGAAGCCGGCGTCGGAACCGTGGCCGGCCATATCGGCGAACTGGGCTGGACGTTCGGTCTGGTGATCGTGCTGTCGGGCCTCCGTTTCGCGGTGCGCGCACTGGCCTGGCTGCGCTGTCTGCCCCCCGGACACGGCCTCGGCCTGCGCAGTCTGCTGGCGGCGTTCGTGGCCGGCGACGCGGTCGCCAACCTGACCCCGCTGAGTCTCGTCGCCGGCGAGCCGGTCAAGGTGCTGTACCTCCGGGACCGCGCGCCCCTTGGCCGCACGGTTCCGGCGCTGGCGGTCGAGACGCTCTTCTACACCCTGTCAGTGGTCGTCGTGGTCGGCGCCGGCGCGGTCGCGCTCGTGATGATGGTCCAGCCGCCGGCATCCGACTGGCTGCTCTACGGCCTGCCGCTGGCGACCCTCGTGCTGTTCGTGGCGGGCGCGCACTGGCTCATCTGGAATCGCGTCCGGGCCGCCAGCGCGCCGCTCCGCTGGCTCGCGCGGCGCGGCGTGGCGACCGCGTTGCTCGAGCGGGCCGCGGATCGCGCCCGGAACGCGGAGTCCCGCATCCACCGCGACTACCCGCGGACGTGGCCCCACGTGCTGCTGGTGGCCTCGCTCGAGATGTCGTTCCATGCGTTGGCCGTCACGGAAGCGTTCGTCGTGCTCTCGGTCATCGGAGCCCGAGCCCCCACGCTCGTGGAGGTCTTCGTGTTCGAAGCCGCGAACCGCTTCGTCAACGTGATCTTCAAGGTGGTCCCGCTACGAATCGGCGTCGACCAGGCCGGCACCGCGGCCGTCGCGACATTGTTGGGGTTCGGCGAGACCACCGGCGTCACGCTGGCGACCACGCGCACGGCGCGCATGCTCGTCTGGATGGCCGCCGGGATGGCGGTGCTGGCGCGCCGCGGACTCTCCCCACGCAGACTCGCTGCCGAGAAGCGGGGGCCCGCGGCGGTAGCGGTCATGGCGCGCTCGCCCGCCGGCGCCCGGGCGCCGAAGAGCCGCCTCCGGCAGGCGATACCCGCGGAAGCGGACCGGCGGCAGCTCTACGCGGCCTTCCTGGCGGACACCGTGGCGATCCGCGGCGCCCTGCCGGACGTCGCCTGGCGCGTCGCCTGCGCGCCCGGCGCCGAAGCCGACGGATTCGCCCCGCTCGGCATCGACCGGACCCTGCTGCTTCCCCAGCGCGGGGGCGACCTCGGCGCGCGGGAACGCAATCTGTTCGAGGATCTCTTCGCGGCCGGCTTCACCAGGGTAGTGCTCATCGGATCGGACCTGCCGACGCTGCCCGCCGAACACGTCGCCGACGCGCTGGCGCGACTGAGACCCGGAACCGTGACGCTGGGCCCCGCCGCCGACGGCGGCTATTACCTGATCGGCCTGACCGCTCCCGATGCGGGCGACGCCGTTCCCGATCTGTTCACCGGCGTCCGCTGGGGAACATCGTCGGCATTCGAGGACACGGTGCGCGCCGCCGCCCGGTCCGGAATCGCAGTGGAGCGGATCGCGGGGTGGTACGACGTCGACGACGCGGATGGCATGGAGCGCCTGCGGCGCGACGTCGGTCCGGCCAGCGAGGAGACCCGCGCGCCGGCGACCGCCCGCGTGCTGGAGCGTTTGACCGCGGAGGAGGCATTGTCACGGACGCCGGCGGGGCGCAACGACGACCGCGACTGATCCGGCCACCGGCTCCTACAGGTCGCGCCGGCCCTCCATCGCCTTGTGGATCGTCACGTCGTCGGCGTACTCGATGTCGCTGCCGACCGGCAGCCCCATCGCAATCCGGGTGACGCGCACGCCGAGCGGTTTCAGCAGCTTCGCCAGATAGATGGCCGTCGCCTCGCCCTCGACGTTGGGATTCGTCGCCAGGATCACCTCGGCGACCTCGCCGCGGCCGACGCGATCGAGCAGGCTCTTGATGCGCAATTCGTCGGGGCCGACGCCCTGCAGCGGCGACAGCGCTCCCATCAGCACGTGGTAGGCGCCGTTGAACTCCTTCGTCCGCTCCACCGCGGCCACGTTGTGGGGATCTTCCACGACGCAGATGACGCTGCGGTCGCGGCCGTCGTGCGTGCAGTAGTAGCAGGGGTCGGCGTCGGTGATGTTGTGGCAGACCGAGCAGTAGGTGATCCGCTCCTTGACATCGCGGATGGCCCCGACCAGCGCCTCCACGTCGTCACGCGGCTGGCGCAGCAGATGAAACGCCAGCCGCTGGGCGCCCTTGGCCCCGATTCCCGGCAACCGTTGAAGCTGGTCCACCAGCGCCTGCAGCGGTCCGAGCTCGGTCATCCACCGAATCCCGGAATCCGCAGGCCGCCCATCATGCCGCCCATCCGGCCGGCTACTTCCTCGTCGACCTTGCGTTGCGCGTCGTTGACCGCCGCCACGATGAGATCCTGGAGCATCTCGACGTCGTCCGCAGAGACGACCTCGGGATCGATCGTGACCGCGCGCAACTGCTTGACGCCGTTCATGACGACGGTCACCATGCCGCCGCCGGCCGTTGCCTCCACCTCGGTGGCGGCGAGCTCACGCTGCAGGCGTTCCTGCATTTCCTGGGCCTGCTTCATCATCTGTTGGATGTTCATCAGATCTTCTCGACACCGGTGATCTCCGCCGGAAACAGCTCCAGCATCGCCTTGACGACGCTGTCGCCGAGCGCCCGCGCGCGCAACTCGGCCGCCGGACCGTCCGCGGCCGGGGGATGGTCGCCCGCCGCCGGATTCTCCGCGGCCACCGTACCCGTCCCGCCGGCGCCCCCCGGCGACGCGACCGTGCCGCCCGGCGCCTGTGCAACCGGCGCCTCGGCGGCCTGCTCCTGCACCACGTCGACCGTCAGCCGCCGCCCGACCACCCGCGCGCACAACGTCTCGAGCCATTCCCGCTTCGCTCTCAGTTGAGCGGCCAGGGTCTGCCGCGCCGGGGGGAAGGCGAAGACGAGGCGATCTTCCACGATCTCGATCCGTTGCGCCTGAGAGGCGACCGTCCCGTAGAAGAACCGGTTGGCCTGCCTGATCTCCGCCAGCAGCCTGTCCGTCGCGTCGACCTCCCCCGAACCGGCGGCGGGGGCGGGAGTCGGCGCGGCGGGCGTACGAGCGACGCGGGGCTCGCCCGGGGAGGCCGCGACTGGCGGCGTGCTCGACGCCTCCGGATCCGTGTGCGCGGCCTGAGGCGCGCGGTTCGGCGCCGCCTGCGCTCCTCCTCCCGCGATCCGCGAACCGCCCTGCGCCGGCTCGGAAGGAGACGAGACGTCTGCCCGGCGCTCCGGCGCCCCGTCTGCCACGCGTTCCGCCGAGAGGGCAGCGGACACCCGCCGCGGCCCGGGCTTCGGGCGCGGCTTCCGCTGCGGGCCGGCGGATGCCCCGGCGGACGCGGAAGCGCCGCGCCCCTGCAGCAAGTCGCTGAGCGGCACCAGCTTGCGCAGGTGCATCCAGCGGAGCAGAGCCATCTCGAGGTGGTAGCGCGGCTGCATCGCGGTCCGGATCTCCACCTCGGCGCGAGCCATGGCGTCGAAACCGCGCAGCAGATCCTCGCGTGAGAACCGCCGCGCGAGCGCAACCAGTCGTTCTCGCTCGCCCTCCCCGGCAATCTCCGGATCGGCGGCCCGCGCCGCGTCTATCGACAGGACGAGCAGGTCGCGCACCGCACGCGAGAGCTCGCGGCAGACCAGCCGCAGATCGTAGCCCGCCTCGACGAACCGTCCGGCGAGATCGAACACCGCGGCTGCATCCTCGTCGGCGACGGCGGCAACCGCGTCGAGAACGGGGTCTCGTCCGATGAGGCCGAGCACGGTCGAGACGTCGTCGACCCCGATCGTCCGGCCGGCGAAGGCGATCACCTGATCGAAGGCGCTCTGGGCGTCGCGCATGCTGCCGTCGGCCGCGCGCGCGACGAGCCCCAACGCCGCGTCGTCGACGACGATCGACTCGGCGTCCGCGATCATCCGCAACTGTTCGGCGATCTGCTGCCGGCCGATGGTCCGCAGCTCGTAGACCTGCGACCGCGACAGGATGGTCTCCGGGATCTTCTCGAGCTGCGTCGTCGCCATCATGAACGCGACGTGCGGCGGCGGCTCCTCGATCGACTTGAGCAACGCGTTGAACGAGTGGCTGGAGAGCTGGTGAACCTCGTCGATGATGTAGACCTTGTAGCGGTTTCGGACCGGGGCCATCGCCAGCCCGGCGATGATCACCTCGCGAATGTTGTCCACCTGCGTGTGGGTGGCGGCGTCGATCTCCAGGACGTCGATGTCGCGCCCCTCGGCGATCTCCACGCACGCGTCGCACGTCCCGCACGGGTCCGGCGTCGGACCCTTCGTGCAGTTCAACGCGCGGGCGAGTATGCGGGCGGTCGTCGTCTTTCCCACGCCGCGGGGGCCGGCGAACACGAACGCCTGGGCAAGCCGCCCCTGGGCCAGCGCGTTGCGCAGCGTCTTCGTGGCGGCCTGCTGGCCGACGACGTCATCGAACCGCTGCGGCCGGTACTTGCGTGCGAGAACCTGGTAGGCCATCCGTCGCCAAGGCTCGTTGGGCGCGGCCGCGAGCGGTGGAAGACCGGCGGACCGCGGACACGGGTCCCACCGCGGCCCGGAAGAGCCTGCGGCACATGTCAGTGGCTACTTAGCGCTGCTGCCTTCCGGCCCTGACGCGGTTCGTAGGCTGAAATTGCACAGGTTCCGAGCCGCGGCGCGACCCGTCACCACGCGCGGAAACCCCAGTGTACGCCGCCCGCGGCGTTCGATCAACCGTGCGGGAGCCCGGAGCGGCGCGAGCCGCGGAGCGCCCGAACCCCACTCCCCGAGAGACCGGAATTCGTGCCCGAAGCGGCGCGAGCCGCGGAGCGCCCGAACC
>WTGR01000481.1:0-163 GCA_011523485.1 Acidobacteriota bacterium | reverse complement strand
CCACTCCCCGAGAGACCGGGATTCGTGCCCGGAGCGGCGCGAGCCGCGGAGCGCCCGAACCCCACTCCCCGAGAGACCGGGATTCGTGCCCGGAGCGGCGCGAGCCGCGGAGCGCCTGAATCCCACTCCCGCCGCCACATGGAGCGAATGCGGAATGTGGCGG
>WTGR01000772.1 GCA_011523485.1 Acidobacteriota bacterium | reverse complement strand
CTGGTGCAACCCGCGGCGTGGTCGTGGAAGGTCCGGCTGGCGACGGGGAACGAGATCGAAACGACCGGCACGGTGTGGACGGTTCCGGGCCAACGCATGAAGGCGAAGCGCGAGAATCGAGTTCCACTGAGCCGCCGGGTGCTGGACATCCTGGACGCGGTGCGGTCGCTCGGCGACGGCGGCGGTCTCGTTTTCCCGATACGGAGCGGGCGGCCGATAGCGCCGTCGACGCTGCCGAAGATGCTCCAGCAGCACGGGATCGCCGCCGTGCCCCACGGGTTCCGGTCGTCGTTCCGGGACTGGGCGGCGGAAGGAACTGACCACCCGCGGGAGGTCATCGAGGCGGCGCTGGCGCATGTCGTCCAGAACAAGGTGGAGGCCGCCTACGCCCGCTCGGACCTGTTCGAGCGGCGACGGCGGCTGATGGACGACTGGGCCGCTTATCTCGACGGCGAACCTCGACCGGACGACACGCCGGGCTTCTGAAGACCGCTCCGAGGTCGATGATCTGGACCACGCTGATACAATGCGCGGGGTCCGGTCACGGGTGGTGGCGAATTGTTCAGCGTCAACCACGCCTGCCAGTCGCCGGGGGGAGCATGGCGAAGCTCCGTGCCTCAATGTCGGTCGAGGAGTTCGACGACAACTACTTCTATGCCACAGAACTCAAGACCTTCTCGCGCCAACTCGGCATTGCCGTCGGCCGACGGCGGAAGCCTGAGCTTGAGGCGCTTATCCGGGAGTTCCTTCGAACTGGGACGGTTCCCCTGACCAAACCCGAGCCTGATCGCCGGTCCGGCAAGTCGCGCGACAGGCTGGCGGCGGAGACCATCGTCCGGGACTACGTCGATGACCGCAGGACGAAGGCCTTTCTACGAGACCTCGTGCACGCGCGCGTCCCGCAGCTGAAAGACAAGTCGGGCCAGTGGTACCGGCTCAACGAATGGCGCCGTACGCAACTTCGGGCAGGCCAGCGCATCACCTACGCGGACCTCGGCAATCGATTGTTGGAGCTTATGCGTTGGGAGGGCCGCTTTCCGCGGATCCCCGCCGGTCGATTCAACAACTTCGTCACGGATTTCCGGGCGGACCCAGCGAACAAGGGCAAAACCCGGGCCGATGCCGTGGCGGCTTGGGAACGCATCAAGTCCGTTCCGGGACCGAAAACCTACGAGGCCTACTACGCGGCTCTTGAACCCAATCGACGCAAGGTGAGCGGTACCGAGTAGCGGAAGACCGTCACTGTCGCTACGGCTGCTCGGGCTGGCGCTCGAGGAGGGAGGAACACTCAGATACCGCATCACTCACCAGACGCCTGCCGTTGGTGAACCCGGAGGACCCAACAGGCGGCCGCCAGCGTCTCTCCACCTTCCGTCAGGCTATCGACGGCCCGGCAGCGCAGCACCGGAACCGTCGCCGCGGCGTCGCCTGCATAGCCGGTCAGTTGCAGCCAGCCCTCGACGTCGCCGGCGTAGGCGGCGGCCGCTGTCGTGTCGCTGGCGAACCTCTCGACGGGGTTGCGGCAACCGCTGGGCCACCGGCGGCAGCGTCTGCCGCAGCCAGCTCCCGTGGGAGTCGAGCGCGAGCGTGGCGTCGAGCAGCGCGAACGGCGCTGTCTGCGTCGCCTGCGTCCACGCATCCAGCGCGTGCAGCGCCTGCGCGTGCCGGTCTGACGCGCCGAGTAGCACGATTGCTTCGCCGGCCATGTTGACCACCTCGTGACGGCGGACCGCGGCGGGCACACCGTCGACGAGAAGACGGGCCGCCGTGGACAGCAGGGTCGATCGCGCCTCGATACGCACACTCTCGTCCGAGGCGCCGTCGGGCAGGTGCGGGTCGCCGAGCAGGCGCATCGCCTGGCACGCCCGTTGCCATGCCCGCCCCGGGGGCCGTGTTGATCAGACCTCGCGTGTCCTTCGTCCGAGCCTGCACGCGTTCCTCCGGCGGCGCGTCGTCGGCGAAGTGCTCGACCAGATCATCGGCACGGTAGGGCGCGGCGTCCTCGAGCAGGTCCGCGCTCAGCGCGTGCGCGTCCTCGTC
>WTGR01000262.1 GCA_011523485.1 Acidobacteriota bacterium | reverse complement strand
TTGGCGGCCGCAGCGCGGCCCGTGTACATTGGGGCTTGACGCGGTAAACGAATACCTTGTAGCCTGCTGAAGTTGGGACTGGTGCTGCGCGCGAATCATCGCCGCTTCCACTACAAGATCATGAACCTGCTCCTCAATGCGGTCGTTCAGGCGAGGTACAGGATGGTCCGCAACGTGCGCAGGCTCTATGTGCTGGATTACAGATCCATACGTGCGACCAGTCACCAGCGGTATTCCAAACTGGCTGCTCAGGTACGCGTGGAGGTACCCAGATCGAATCTTGCTCTCGTCAGCTATCACCCGCATGAAGTCTTCAGACCCCGCCATGCCGGCCATGTCCGGACGCGAGAACACCATTCGGCCGACCGTTCCAGACCGAGATATCAACGTCCAGCTTGGCTCGATGATGAGGTCCGGCCGGCCTTGCACTTGTCTCCTGGCCAAAAGCGGAATGAAACTCAGATCCGCACGCATGATGTCAGTACTGTCAGGGAACGGTATGCCGTGCTCTTCATCGAGCACGTATGAACGTGCGAAACGAGAAGGGACAGCGATTCCTGCAACGCCATTCCGGGTCAAGGCCTTCAGAGGTGCCGTCGTTGCAGTCAGCTTGGAAAGAACGACACGAGCCTTCACGGCGCCCGACAAATAAGGTCTACAGTCGAGGCGCCGGCCTTGGGTGTCGAGCCAGGTGCTGGGTACCACTTCATCCTTCACGGTCCTAGTCTCCCGCCATTGATGAAGTCCCGGTACCGCTGTGCCACAATCGGCAATTCGTCAGCCACGTGGCGCCGTCGTCGCGGGACAGTCCGCGACTCGACTCGGCCACCTGTGCGAACCCGCTCGATGACTTCGTCATCGAAGATCAATTCCTCGCCGTCCGGTGCTCGCTCGAACAGGCGGTTGCCGCGGGCATCGACACCGGCACGGTCGACGACCGCCATGAAGACCCAGTAGTCGGGGTGCGCCGTACGAATCAACTCCTCGTCGCTCCTCCGCCTCAGCACCAGCAGGCTCGGCAACGCCGGTGTGAGGCGGTAGTCTTTCAGCGTCACCTTGAACGGCTCCACCGGTAGATCCACGCTCGCGAGCACCTCGCAATGGCGCAGGATCCACCACCGAACGTACTCGTCGCCGGGGTTGCCGAGCAACCCGTCCGGCAGGAGGATCGCGATGCGCCCGGTGCCAGGTCGCGCCCAACGCCATGCGCGTTCGAGGAACAGCACCTCCGGCGGTACCCCGCCGGTGCGTATGGCGCCGGTGTTCACGAAGTGGCCGTCGTCGTGGCGGGACCAGACGTGGCCGAGGTCGTAACGGCGCAGGATCGTCTCGTCACCGATGGTCTCCCGAGTACTGAACCACGGGTTCGTGATCACGATGTCCATGCTGCCGTCCGGCGCGGATGCGCGCGCGCGTTCCAGATCATCGAGCTCGCCGTCGGGAAACGTACGGGCGTCGATTCGGTAGATGTTGCCCGGATGGCCGGACGTGAGCAAGACGTTCAGGCGCGCCGCCACCACGAGTGCCGGGTCCATGTCGCAGCCGAACACGCGCTCGGCCGTCCACTGCCCGGTGCGCTCCTGCGCCGCGTGAAGCTGTTCTCTCGTCGCGGTGGACGGCGTGGTCCCGGCATCCTCGAGGAACCGTTCGAACCGGTACGCGGCGGCTGTAGGAACGTCCCGGTTCCGCATGACCCGTCGAATACCCGCTCATCCGGTCCCGGGTCGAGCATCGCCACCGCCATCTCCGCGACGTTCAGCGGCGTTGGATAGCGGCCCTCTTTGCCATCCATGGTGGATCGGGCACCTGATCGAAACGCGGCGACGCGGCTCCTCGGAAGGCTCTCCGCCAGCGAGTAGCGGGCAAGCTCGGTGACGAGGCGTGCCGTCTGGGCCGCGTTGAGGTGGCCCAGATCCCATCCGTGAAGAAGTACGTCGGGCCGCGTTGCTCTGGCGTCCTCGAAGCACGCGTCGACGCGCTCGCGGATCGCACGCTGTCCGTCGGCGTCGAACGGTTCCTCCCCGCGGATCCAGACGCGGCGCCGGTCTTCAGGCTCCGTCTCGTCGTGGAGCTTCGCGAGGAGCAGCGCGCCGAGCGGCTTGAATGCATCGACGCCCAACTGGAGGTTGCGCGTCAGATACTGGTGGCAGCGCCCGAGTGCCGTCTCCAGATCCTCGGGGTCGGCGGCAACCTGCGTGGCGCCGCCGTCCCGCAGGACGTCGTCGGTCCGCTCGCCCGGCGCCGGCCACGCCCCGATGTCGACGTAGCGGGTCTCGAAGGTCGTCTCCGCAACGCGAACGAAGAACTCCTCGTGGCCGTTCGTCCACATCCCGAGGTGGCAGGCGGGAAACAGGTCCAGTTTCCCGTGGAGCTTGCGCAGGTCCGCCGCCGCGTCCCGCGGGCTCCGCAGCTTCTCGTGCGGCTTCTGCGACTGGCAGACGATCACGCGCTCGACATGTTCGTCGAGCGCCTCCTGGCCGCGCCGCAGGATGATGACGTCGACCTTCTGCTGGCGCTTCCCCTTCGTCGTCGGGTGGTAGTCGATGCGTATGTCCCGGCGGTCGAAGCCATACGTCTCGATGAGCTGGCGGAGCACCTGCTGTACGAGCCGGTTCTTGGGCGTCGCCCGGACGTCCGCGCCCGTCAGCACGTCGATCAGCGTCTCCGGGCCGCCGGATTCTTCCGCATCGTTTCCCGTGCCCTGTTCGTCGGGTCCGTCGGGGTCGCCGTTCATGCGTCGGGCTCCTCCTTCATCACGAGATGGCCTCGTTCAGGAAGCGCGTGATGCGGTCGCGGTTCGCGGCCAGACTGGAGAACTGCTTCTCGCATACGTCGGTGAAGCGCGCGAGTACCTTGCGGTTGATCGACTCCTGATCGTCGAAGATGGCCAGGGAGCGGAACGCAAGCCCCCACTTCTCGAACTGAAGCAGCGCAATAGTCGCGTCCCGCGTCCGGCCATCGCTGCCGAGCCCGTGCACGAACAGCGGCCGCGGCATGCTGTTCACCCGGCAGTCGACCACGTACATGCCATGGGGATCATGCGTGGGATCACTCCACGCGAAACGCACGCGTTCTTTCGGCAGCGTCTCGCTCAGGAGTGCCCGGAAATCCTCCATGAAGGTCGACTTGACCCGTTCCCGAGACAGGTACGACACATCGGAAATCCTCAGCAGCGCCTGGACGAACGAATACAGCGCGTCCCCGTAGCGCGAATCCGGCACGTCGAGCACCAGTTCTCCCTCGCGATCCTGGATCTGAAACAGGGACAGGGCGTTCGAGATGACCTTCTGGCGTGTTCCCGTGTGCAGGTCCTTCTCGTCGAGGTCGTATGTGAGGTGCATGTAGGTATGTGCTTCGTCCGAGAGCACCCATCGCGGACCCTCCCTGCGGAGCACGATCGCCAGGTGGTCGCCATCGTCGAACAGAAAAGGCGTTATAACACGGAAACGGTCCACGCCCTCAGCTGCGAGTCGAATCTTTGCCGATACCTTGTCGCGAAAATCCTGTTCGATGGAGTCAACGGTCATCTCAGTCTCCCTCCTCGAGGTCGAAGAGATCGCCCTGCGGTTTCGGTGGAACGCTGAAGCTGGCGTCCGTGAAGAGACAGTCGAGGGCGCCGCGAAAAGTGCCGTAACGATCGGTCGGCCGGGCGTACGCGTCTTCCCGCGTTCCGAGCTCCTGATAGCGCTCGGTCGCAAGGTGAATGTGAAAGTCGTAGAAGGTCTCGTGCTCGATCTGATTGGTGTGTTCGTGGCTTCTGCCGTTGTAGCGGCGCAGCCGGAACACCTGTGTGGATTGCGGAACCAGGACGGCAAGGATGACGGAAAAATCGAGACCGTTGATTCTGCTCTGCCGGAGTATCAACCGGAAGCCGGTCCCGGCCGTCCCGGTGAGGTCCAGGTGCTGCTCGTCGTGGCCGCGCTTCGCCTTCATACGCGTGCGATCGCGCCAGTTCGCCGGCAACGGCTTGCGCTCCAGAACGAGCCCCTCGATCTGGTTGTCGGTGTAGATCACGGCCATCGGCAACTCCGACGTTTCCTTACCGTCGGATCCTCGTCAGATCCAACGACAGCCGGCCACCCGATGGCGTGCTCATGCTCGCCGTTCCGAACACTGCTCATGTCCGGGCTCCGGATGCTCCCGCCGGAAAGCGTGGTAGCGCTTCGCGATCTCCGGCAGGTCGTCGTCGACAATCCGCTTCTTGCGCCGGAGCGTGCGCGTGATCCTGCGTCCGTTCACGATAACGGTCTCGAGTTCTTCTTCGGTCCTGATGATCTCCTCCCCCTCGGGCGAGCGCCGGTACAGCGTGTTGCCGCGCCGATCGAAACCGACCGTCTCCGCGACCGCCATGAAGATCGGATAGTCGGCGGCGCCGCTGATCGCCTCCCGCGTCATCACCTCGTCCGGCTTCTTTTTCAGGAACAGCAGGCTGGTGAGGATGTTGACGTTGGCTTCCACGATAAAGGTCTCCACCGGAAGGTCCACGCTGGCGAGCACCCAGGCGTGGCGCAGGATCCACCAGCGGATGTACTCCGCGGCCGGGTTGCCGAGGATCCCGTCCGGCAGGACGATGCCCATGCGCCCGCCAGGCCGGAGCCAGTCGAGACAGCGTTCGATGAACAGGATCTCGGGCGCGACGCTGCCCTGCGGTCGCCCAGTGTTGCGGAAGCCGCCGTCCTCGGTCCGTTCCCACACGTGCGCGAGATCGAAGTGGCGGAGGATGTTCGCGTCGGTGATCGGAATCGTCGACCCGAAGGGCGGATTGGTCATCACGACATCGGCGGACCCGAGCTGAGCGCTCCGGCGTGCCGACTTCACGCGGCAGGTGGCCGCCCGGAAACTCCAGGGAGTTGAGGTGGTACAGGTGGCCCTTGCCGTCACCGGCCATCACCATGTTCATCTGGCTGGCCCGGATCAGGAAGGGGTCGAAGTCGCAGCCGAAGACCTGCTTCGCGGCGTAGCGTCGCAGCCGCTTGTTCAGAGACTCGAACTCCTCGGATGTCTCGTGCTCGGCACGGACCTGCTCCTCGTTGCGGAACCGCTCCATCCGGTGTGCGAGGGTGGCGACCAGGAAGCCGCCGGTGCCGCACGCCGGATCCAGTAGGCGTTCGTCTTCCCGCGGATCGAGGATTTCGACGACGAGCCGGATGGCGCCTCGCGGCGTGAAGTACTGGCCGCGGTCGCCGCGCAGGTTGGTGCCGACGATCTCCTGGTAGGCGGCGCCCTTGGCGTCGACGTCGATGCGGGCGAACTCGTACTTCGACAGCTCCGAGATCATGAACGCCAGGGCGCGGTCCGACAGGCTGATCTCTTCGTTGCCCTGGAAGACGGACTTGAATTGCTGCTTCACCTCGCCGAAGAGCGGCTCGATGCGCTTTCTGATCGCCCGGCGGCCATCGTCCGTGAACTGCTCCGTCGGACCGGCCCAGAAGCGACGGTAGTCGCGGCGCGCCCGCTCGTCGTACATCTTGCAGAAGATGAGGTAGAGGAACTGCCAGAACGCCGCGTCCTTCGGCATGCCTTCGTTGCCGTGGATGAAGTTGTGGCAGCGGCGGAACGCGGTGCGCAGCATCTCCGGGTCGGCCCGTCGCACCCGTGCCCGCGACAGCACGTTGCGGTCATCGATGGACTCGTCGACCGGAGGCCAGTCGCCGATCGGTTCGGCGTCCACCTGGAACTTCGTCGCCTTCTTGCGAAGAAAGAAGAACTCCAGGCCATTGGTCCACAAGGCGTATCGGCAGGCCTCGATCTCCTCGAAGAACGGCTTGACCTCGGCGATGTCCTGCGCGGCCTGTTCGTAGTCGCGCATCGTAACCGCTCCGCGCCTGTTCTGCTTCGGTTCGGGCCGGCACACGACGACGCGCTGGACGTTCTCGGGCTCGTGCGCCTCGCCCGCGCCGAAGATCGCGATGTCCACCCGCTGGCGCCGGCCCCCGACCGACACGGGGAAGTCCGCCGTCATGTCGTCCGCCGAGATCCCGTACTCGTGGGACAGCGCGTAGGCAATCCGCTGCCGTACCAGCTCCTTCGGCGTCTCCTTGAGCTGCCTGGTGCCCGATATGAAGTCGAGGACGAACCCGTCGCGGACGACATCGGTACGCGTCGCCGCGTCCGTCACTGCAGTCGCCACGCCGACGGCGGTCGCCTCGCCGGGCGTTCTTCGCTGACGCGTCCTGGTCGAGGGCCCTCGGCTCATGTGCGGCGGTGTTCTTTCGACGGGAGTTCGCCTCCAGCTTCCCCGGTGGCGGTGCCGACGTCTGGGGCCGATCGTACACAAGCAGGCTTGACTTGGGCCACCGCCATGCGTTAAGTGTTGCGTAACAGTAAACGCTTCGGTTCGGCGTCCACCTGGAACTTCGTCGCCTTCTTGCGAAGAAAGAAGAACTCCAGGCCATTGGTCCACAAGGCGTATCGGCAGGCCTCGATCTCCTCGAAGAACGGCTTGACCTCGGCGATGTCCTGCGCGGCCTGTTCGTAGTCGCGCATCGTAACCGCTCCGCGCCTGTTCTGCTTCGGTTCGGGCCGGCACACGACGACGCGCTGGACGTTCTCGGGCTCGTGCGCCTCGCCCGCGCCGAAGATCGCGATGTCCACCCGCTGGCGCCGGCCCCCGACCGACACGGGGAAGTCCGCCGTCATGTCGTCCGCCGAGATCCCGTACTCGTGGGACAGCGCGTAGGCAATCCGCTGCCGTACCAGCTCCTTCGGCGTCTCCTTGAGCTGCCTGGTGCCCGATATGAAGTCGAGGACGAACCCGTCGCGGACGACATCGGTACGCGTCGCCGCGTCCGTCACTGCAGTCGCCACGCCGACGGCGGTCGCCTCGCCGGGCGTTCTTCGCTGACGCGTCCTGGTCGAGGGCCCTCGGCTCATGTGCGGCGGTGTTCTTTCGACGGGAGTTCGCCTCCAGCTTCCCCGGTGGCGGTGCCGACGTCTGGGGCCGATCGTACACAAGCAGGCTTGACTTGGGCCACCGCCATGCGTTAAGTGTTGCGTAACAGTAAACGCTTCCGCGGGTGAGGCCACGGCGATGACGAAGGGTTTCGGGGGCACGATTCGGGAACTGCGAGAGGCGCAGGAGTTGGGCCTGCGTGCGGCGGCGGACCGTCTGGAGATCTCGCCCGCGTATCTGAGCCGCATCGAACGGGGCAAGGAGCGCCCACCGAAGCCGGAGCTCGTGAAGCGACTGGCGACGCTGCTCGGCGGTGATCCGGACCTGCTGTTCCGTCTCGCGGAGAGCACGGATCCCGACCTCGCCGCGTACATCCATGACGTGCCGCGCGTCCCGGAGTTCCTGCGCACGGCAAGGGAGATGAATCTGACGTCCGAGGACTTCGACGTGCTGATCGAAGATGTCAAGCGGCGCCGTGCCTCGGGGACCATGGATACCGCGGAGAAGTAGGCGCAAGCTCCATGCGGCGGCGAACACATCGATTCGTGTCGCCCGCCGTGAGTTTTCCGCTGGACGCCCCTTGCGGGCGGATGCGCCGGACCGTGGGCGCGCCGTGGCGCTCAGTTGCGTTTGCGGCGGTGGTTGCCTACGGTGTGCCTCGCTTCAAGCGCCGACGTCTGGGCTCCGAAGAGGTACCAGCGGCCCCAGCGGGCGAGCGCCGAGGACAGCGCCTTGGAGCAACTCAAGGGCGGCGGGCTGCATCGACACGGGCGAACAACTCGGTCATGCGAACATGATGGCGCAGGTCGTCCCGGCGGCTGGCGGCGTCCGGCCAGTCCGGATGCTGCAGCATTACCTGACGTCGCAGCTCGTCGGCAATCCGCAGCGCTTCGAGAGGACCGAGCCGTTGGACCCGCTCGGCCCAGTAGGCATCCTTGGCATCGCGTGCTCTTTGCCAGTCGCGCGTCAGGAACGCGCGGATGCCGTAGGTGAGCATGCTCCCCATCGTATCCGCTACGGATGCGGCCCTCAATCCGTGGAGGATGTCTGACCTGCCGTCGGGCGTGGCGTAGACGTCGGAGCGGGTGGTGAGTGGCCGGTCGGTCAGTGCAGCGCCGAGACGTACTCCCGCCCCGGTCGCCCGGGGCAGAAGCATCCATCCTCATCCGAAGGACTAGTGGTCCGTCACGCCCTAATCTGCGGACACGGACATGGGTTTACAGCGCGCAATCGTTGACGAATCCCAGCACCGCGCACCCGCACATTCAGGTGTGGCACAGCACTAGTCGCCGGACGGCATGCGGCAGGCGAAGTTCTCCGCCTCGTCCGTGCTGCCGCTGCCGTCGTAGACCGCCTGCGCCGGATACGGGCAGAGCGGCCGGGTCCGATCCACCTCGCCGTCCCGCACGCGGGAGGCGACGATGTGGTCGGGCGCCT
>WTGR01000448.1 GCA_011523485.1 Acidobacteriota bacterium | reverse complement strand
AGGACGGCGACACCTACGTGATCCGCGCCGGCGGGACGTTCGAGGTCGTCGGCCGGAACCCGCTCGGCGAGTTCACGATGGCCACGCCGGCCATCGCCCAGGGCAGCCTGTTCATCCGGACGCGGTCGAAGCTCTACCGGATTGCCGAGGCAGCGGCTCCCTGACCACGCCGGTAGCCGTTGGCCGGCATCCTCGGATGGCTTGACGGTGCATTCCCATTCGAGGATGCTCGGAATGATGGACGTGTTCAACACCATCGCTGACCCGATCGGAAACCTCGCGGCCGTTGTCGCGGCCGTGGGCGTGCTGTTCGTCAACGCGAAGCTCGACAGGCTGATCGGTCGCGTCGACACGCTGGAGACGACGGTCACGACGCACGTGAGCAGTCCCGGCCTTCATCGCTAGACGTCGGATCAGGCCGAGGCGGCCGCCAGGACCGAGGCCGCCTCGGCCGCCAGGTCCGTCGCGCACGCCTCCACGTGACGCGCGCGGGTCCGGAAGCTGAGGACGCAGACGCGCGCCAGAAACCTCCCCTCCACGAACGCGCCCGACAGCATCACCCGGTTGCGCAGGTTCACGCGCTCCACCAGCAGCTCGGTGGCCCGGTTCTCCTCCGCCAGGCTCGCGCCGGGCCAGCGCAGGTGGAACGCGAACAGCGACAACTGCGGCGGCGCCGCCATCACGATCCCGGGAACCGCGGCCACGCGCGCCGCCGCTTCCAGGGCGAGGGCCCGCTTCTCCGCCAGGGCGGCGCGGAACCGCTCCGCGCCGTACAGCTTCACGCAGAGCCACACGCGAAGGCCCGGGAACCCGCGCGACAGTTCCGGTCCGTACACGTGAGGGTCGTACTCGTCGTCGTCGGTGCGGCCGGGCAGGTAGCCGGCGGTCGCCTCGTGCGCCCGACGCAGCACGGCGCCGTCGCGCACGAGCAGGGCCCCGGTGCCGTACGGCAGGAACAGGCCCTTGTGCGGATCGAGCGTGAGGGAATCGGCCCGCGACAGCCCCGGCATGAGGCTCCTGAGCTCGGGACACAGGTGGAAGAACGCCCCGTAGGCGCCGTCCACGTGGTGCCAGAGCCCCTCGCGGGCGCACAGGTCGGCGATGGCATTCAGCGGGTCGACCGCGCCCGTGTTCGTGGTGCCGGCCGCCGACGCGACACAGAACGGCCGGAGGCCGGCCCGGCGATCCGTGGCGATCATGTCGGCCAGGGCGCCCACGTCCATCCGGAACCGCTCATCGACCGGGACCGCCCTGATCCGGTCCGGCATGATGCCGGCCAGCCGGGCGGACTTGGTCATCGAGTGGTGCATCTGCGTCGAGCCGTACAGCACCCCGGGACGGATGTCCGGGCCGAGATGCCGCTCGCGCGCGCACACCACCGCGTTGAACTGCGCCATCGACCCGCCCGTGGTGAACAGCCCGCGGGCCTCGGCCGGGAAGTCCATCCACTCGCGCAGCCAGTCGAGGGCGTTGGCCTCGAGCTGCACGAGGGCGGGCGCGGCCAGCCGCACGCCGGTGTAACGATTGACCACGCCGGCGATCAGATCCGCGACCCCTGCGGGATACAGCCCGCCGCCCGGGATGTAGGCGAGATAGCCGGGCCCCGGGGTCGTGAACGACCGCGGCACCCACTCGGCGAGCAGCCGGTCGAGCAGCGGCTCGTAGGCGACGCCCCGTTCGGGCGCCGGCTCGCGAAGGCGGCGGCAGAGATCGGCCGCGTCCACGTCGCCGCGGGCCGGCTGCGTCTCGAGGCGCAGGACGTGCTCGACGAGCCGCTCGACGGTGGCGTGCCCCATGCGCCGCATCTCGTCGGCGGTGAGCTCCAGGTCGGCGGGGTCCGTGGGCATGGTCGGCGGCTCTCCCGCCTCGACGACCGGGCCGCGAACCCTCACGGCAGCGTGTAGCTCAGCAGCGTGGTGCCCGCCGCCACGGCGACGTACTGCCTGCCGTCCTTCCCCAGGTAGGTGATGGGATTGGCGCCGCTGATCAACTGCTCGGTCTCGACGCTCCACAGCTCGCGCCCGGTCTTCGTCTCGTAGGCGCGG
>WTGR01000937.1 GCA_011523485.1 Acidobacteriota bacterium | reverse complement strand
CCCAAGTTTAACAACGGTTCAGGCGAAGCCTTTGAAATCAATCACTTACGCCGGCAGAACGGCGCAAGTGGCACTACAAGGCGTTGATCCGGGGGAAGGCGGTCAGATGATCGTCTTGCAGACGCGGCCCGGCTGCGGGTCGACGCCGAGGGCGTCGTAGATGGCGCGCTGTTCGGGTTCGGCCTGGGTGGTGGTGCGCACGTGCAGGGTGCGGCCGTCGGGCCGACGGAAGGTGGCGGTGACGCGCTGCTGGCCCTCGAGGATGCGGCGTAGGGTGGCCCAGCTGGCGTGTTCGCCGTGTGCGCGCAGGCGGGTGCGGATGACCTGGACAAGCTGATAGGCGATGACGGTGAGGAAGAGGTGGCCGTCGGCCCGGCGGGGCTTGTGATGGTAGATGGGCCGCAGGCCGAGCTCGGACTTGAGGGAGCGGAAGACGGCTTCGACGTCGGTGAGGGTGGTGTAGGTGCGCCACAAGGCGTCTTCGTCCCAGTCGGTCTCGCTGCTGCGCAGGCAGTAGACGCCGGGATGGGTGGCCATCGAGCCGTCCTGGGGGCGTCGGGTCCAGGTGACGGCGACGGCGTTCTTCCCGGCGTCGTCGGCGGTGACCGCGATCTGGTAGTGGGCGGCGGCGCGTGTGTGACGTGCCTTCAGGCGCCCGATGCGCTGCCAGACCTGGCCGAGGCGCTTGTGAGCGCGGGGGCGCGCCAGCCCGTCGTGGAGCTTGGTGAGCGCGGCCTCGAAGCGCGTGGCGACGCGCTCGACGATGGCTCGTTCCTTCTGTGCTCGCTCCTCGGAGTAGCAGTACAGTCGCACCTCGTCGGGGTCGGTGGCGACGACCTTGTGCAGCTGCACGGTCTGGTTCGACCGCGTCCGAACCGACACGGCGGCCTCGGCGTCGAATTGCCGGTGGCGTTCGCGGCTGACGACCAGATAGCGGTAGCCGTGCTCCCGCAGCCAGGTGATGCAGGCGTCGGTGGCGACGCCGCGGTCCATCACCACCAGGGCGCCGGTGGGCGCTCGCAGCGCCTCGAGCATGCCGGCCAGGGTCCGATGCTCCCGGACGTTGCCGGCGAACAGTTGCGAGCGGCGGACGAAGCCGCTGGCGTCGAGCATCAGCCCCAGGGTCAACAACGGGCAGTCGCTGCGTTTCTCCTTCGAGTGCCCGCGCCGTGCCTGCGGCTGCTCGCTCGCCTCGCCCTCGAAATAGGTGTTGGTCAGGTCGTAGAGGGTCACCGTCGGCTGCAGGTCGAACAGCCCGAGGGCGCGGTCGAACAGGTGCGCCTCGACCGCCTCGCGGTGCTTCACCAACGCGTCCGAGGCGCGGTAGAGCTGCATCGCGCTGACGGTCTCGAAGTCGACGCCGAGCAACTCGCCGAGGCCGCTGCGCGCTTGCAGCCAGCGGTGCGTCGCACGCTCCGATGCCGGCTGGGCCAGACGCCCGACGAGGGCCCCGGCCGCCGCCGCGCGCAACGCGCCGTTGACGCCCAACTCCGCGAGCAGGGCCGGCAGCTGCAATTGCTCCAGCGCCCACAGGCCCACCTGCTCCACCCCGACGCTACGGGGACGGACCAAGCGCAGTGAGTCGACATCGACCCGTTGCACGTCCGGCGTTCCGGCGGCCGTCGCGTCCCCCGAGGTGCCACGGGCGACGAGTTGCGCGACGATCCGCTGCGCTTCGCGTTCGACGGCAGGCGGGCAATCGGCTACCAGGGGTGCCTGACCGGACAGGACGTCCTCGATACGGGTGCACAGCAGCGGCCAGTGTGCCTGGGGGATGTCGAAGTGGCGGCCGAGATTGAGCAGGGTGCGCTGGCGGACTCGGTTGCCGACGCGCTCGGAATGGACGAGGCGATGGGAGAAGTAGGGCTGTCCGTCCTCCGTCCGTCGGGTCTGTGTGCGCCGTACGAACACACGACCACGATAGCGGGGAGGGCCTCCGCACGCAACCTCACGAATACGATTATGGCACTACATCGCCTTCCGCCGAACCCCGATCCTTTGAAATCAACAACTTACGGAGACGAACCCCTCCAAATACCGCCCAAA
>WTGR01000509.1 GCA_011523485.1 Acidobacteriota bacterium | reverse complement strand
GCCTGCGCCCGCGTGAGCCCCGGGTAGGTGCCGGGCAGCAGCCCCCCGATGCCGAACGCCTGGATGAGCAGATCGGTCTGGTCGCGCTGGCCCTCGGCCGCGAAGCGGGAGAAACCGGTCGCCGACGTCAGCTCGGCGAAGCCCAGGCCCCAGGTGACCTCCACGCTCAGCAGCTCGTTCTTCCGGTCGTTCGGCTCCAGGTAGCGGTGCGCCGAGACGTAGCGCCCGGTATCGAAAGATCGCAAGTGGTTGACCTGCCGCGCGCCCACCCGTTGATCCTGCAGGTGATAGGCGAAGAGGGCGGACAGCTTCGGCGTTGCGTTCCACAACAGCGAGAGGCGCGCGGAGAGCGTGTCCTCGGTGTTGGCGTCCGGCTCCGAACGCAGGTTCGCCGCCACCGCCTCCGGATCCGCCAGGTCCGGCTCCGGCTCGGAGACGCCGGGGGCGCGCAGCAGGTAGTCGTAATCGATGAACCCCGGATCGGCGAAGCGGTCTAACGAACCGCGCAGGGCCAGCTTCTCCCTGGCCAGGGGGAGGTTGAAGGTGAGGCCGGCGTCCGTGCCCGGCGCGCCGCCGTGGGCCAGCGCGAAGAGGTCGCCGCGGACGTCCAGCGTGCGGCGTTCGGTGTCGGGGCGGCGGGGCAGGTAGCGCACCGCGCCGGCCAGCGTGCCGGCGCCGTACAGCGTACCCTGCGGTCCGAGCAGCACCTCCACCCGCTCGATGTCGTGGAGCCGGAGGTCGACCGCCAGCGGGATGTCGCCGAGGTAGGTGGCGACCCCGTTGTTGTAGTTGTTGCCCGCCGCCTCCGACCCGTTCAGGGCGTCGGTATGCAGGCCGCGCACGATGACGACGTTGCTGCCCCGCGCGCCCTGATCGACCACGGTCAGGCCGGGCGTCCAGCGCGCCAGCTCCGTCAGGTTGTCGATCGCCCGCCGCTCGATGTCCGCGCCGGTTACCGCCGAGATGCTCATCGGCACCTGCTGCAGCGGCTCCTCGATGCGGGTCGCGGAAACGACCACCGCCTCGTCGAACGCCGCCAGTCGCAGGGTGACGGCCGGCAGCTCCACCGGATCGGCGACGAACTCCACACCGTTCACCCGCACCTCGCCGAACCCGCTCAGGAAGACCGTCACCGTGTAGACGCCGGGAGAGACGGCGGCGAACGTGAAGCGGCCCGCGGCGTCGGTCACCGTGGAACGCGAACCCTCCGGGCCGCCGAGCAGCGTGACGGTCGCACCGGGCAGCACGGCGCCGGTCGCGTCGACGACCGTGCCGGTGAGCTGCCCCTCCTGCGCGGCGGCGGGCGCGGGGGCGGCGACGACCAGACCGAAGACGACCGCAGACGTCAATGCGTAGCGCAGCATGGAGCCCCCCTCGGGAACCGGCGGCGAGGTCGGTGCCGAGCGCCCGGCACGAACCGGACATCGGGACAACCCGAATCGCCGCTGACGCACACATTCGTTTTATCACGTGTCCGCGGGAACGGGCGGTTCAGTGGGCCACCGCGGGGCCGCATCGTTGCCCGCGAGTCGCAGGTTGCGCCGGCCGGACCCGCCGACATAGAATTCTGCCGGCGCGGGCGATCCCCGACGTGAGGGGTCGTGTCGCCCGCTCAGGACACGGGAACACGATTCGAATCGCCCCGCACGCATTCCCCACGGAACACGCAGCGGGTCAGAGACAGCGTGACGCTGCACGAAAGGAGTCACGACGTTGGCTGACGTGACGACCACCGAGCAAGCCGCCCCCGCGGCGGAGGCGCACGGGCACGACGAGCACGCCCACGACGACCACGGCCATCACGAGCTCGGCTTCTGGCAGACCTACGTCTTCTCGGTCGATCACAAGGTGATCGGCATCCAGTACGCCGTGACCGGGCTGCTCTTCCTGCTGTTCGGCTTCCTGCTGATGATGCTGATGCGCTGGCAGATCGCCTACCCCGGGGAGCCGATTCCCCTGATCGGCGAGTGGCTGGGCGACGAGCGGGCGCCCGGCGGCATCATGCTGCCCGAGTTCTACAACCAGCTCGGCGCGATGCACGGCACCATCA
>WTGR01000131.1 GCA_011523485.1 Acidobacteriota bacterium | reverse complement strand
ATCTGGAGGAGCGCTGCCGCCGGGGAACGCCGGATCAGGTGGCCGCGGCCTGGCGCACGCTCGAGCCGGAGTTGGCGGCGGTCGTTATCGAGCTCCGGGATCGGATCGGCAACCAGGCCTAGGAGTCTGCGTCGTGGAAACGACGTAGACTCCTAGTCAGGCCCGGTTGGGCGGCAATCGGAGCCACCGGCGACGAATGTCGGGATAGCAGGGAGAGCGGCATCGTGGCGTGCATTCTGGTGGCGGACGATTCGGCCGCCGACCGCGAGCTGGCCGGGCGACTGCTGGCGAAACAGTCGTGGCGCGTGATCCATGCCGGGGACGGGCGGCAGGCCCTGGCCCGGATGCAGGAACACGACGTGGACCTGGTGCTCACCGACCTGGTCATGCCGAATCTCGACGGCCTGGGGTTCGTTCAACAGGCGAAGATCGACCACCCGCTGGTCCCCGTGGTGCTGATGACCGCGCGCGGCAGCGAAGAGATCGCCGTGCGGGCCCTCGAGGCGGGCGCCTCGAGCTACGTCCCCAAGAAAGTGCTGCTACGCGACCTCGTCGAGGTCGTGCAGCGCATCCTCGACGCCTCGCGGGAGCACAAGAGCTATACGCGCCTGCTCGGGCGGCTGCAGGCGGCGTCGTTCACGCTGGAGAACGACCTGGAGCTGGTATCGTCGCTCGTCAGCTATCTGACGCAGGTGCTGCGGGATTCCGGCATGTTCGGCGAGTCCGACTGCCACGGGATTACCACCGCGCTCGACGAGGCGCTGACGAACGCGTACTACCACGGCAACCTCGAGGTGCGGTCCGAGGTACGCGAGCACGACGCACGGGCCTACCGCGCGCTCGCCGAGCAGCGCCGGCAGAGCGCCCCGTACCGCGACCGCCGGATTCGCGTGAGTGCGAACCTCTCCTCCGACGCGGTCCGTTTCGTCATCGCGGACGACGGCGGCGGATTCGACGTCGGCGCGGTTCCCGATCCCACCGCGCCGGAGAATCTGGCGCGGCCGAGCGGGCGCGGCATCTTCCTGATGAAGACCTTCCTCGACGAGGTGCGCTACAACGACACCGGCAACGAGGTGACGCTGTTGAAGCGGCGCGAGGAGTCCGTGGCGACGACCCGCGACTGACGGTCCCGCCGGCGCGTCGCGGATTCACCGCGAACGGATGACGACGACCGTCTTGTCGTCACCGGGGTCCGGGCTCCCGCGTTCGAACTCCTCGGCGGCGTGACACAGGTCCCTCGCCAGCTCGACGGCCGGACGGTCCGGGCCCTCGGTCATCACCGCCCGGACGCCCTCCAGATCGAAGAACCGGTCCGTGTCGTCCTGAGCCTCGGTCACGCCGTCGCTGTAGATGACGAGCCGCGCGCCGGCGTGGAGCGTCACCGTCTTCTCTTCCCAGGCGGCGTCGGCGAATAGCCTGAGGGGAGGCCCGGTCGACACCAGGGTCGATTCGGTCGCGCCATCCAGCAGCAGGGCCCGGGGATGCCCGGCGTTCACGAACGTGAACCGCCCGGTCGGAAAGGCCAGCACGCCGTAGAAGAGCGTGACGAACCGGTCCTGGTCCTGGTCGTGCAGCAGGGCCCGGTTGAGCGTACGCACGAGCTCGATCGGCGTCGCGCACGACGCGGCCTCCGCCCGCAGGACGCCCTGCGTCTCCGCCATGAGGATTGCGCCCGGAATCCCCTTGCCGGATGCATCGCCGACCGCGATCGCCACGCGATCCGGCGGCAGATCGATGAAATCGTAGAAATCGCCGCCCACCTGTCCGCTGCTGTGCAGGTGCGCGCCGATGTCATGCCCGGGCACATCCGGCACCCGCCCCGGCAGGAAGGACTGCTGGACGAACGCGGCGATCTTGAGCTCGTGCTCGAGCCGCCGGTTCTGCTCCGCGAGCAGGCGATGCCGCTCGCGCGCGTACCGGATGCTCCGGACCAGCAGGTCGACCGTCAAGCGATCCTTGACGAGGTAGTCCTGCGCGCCGCGCTGCACCGCCTTGACGGCGATGTCCTCGTCGTCGAGACGACTGAGCACGATGACGGGCGCGGTCTTCCCCAGCCGCCGGATCGCCTCGAAACCGTCGCCGTCCCCGATCTCCGTGCGCGCCAGCCCCAGCAGAACCAGGTCGTACGAACGCGCGCCGAGCTCCGTCGCCGCGGCTTGTTCTTCGGACACCGCCCTGACGGCGAACGAGGAGGCGGCCTGGTCCAGGACGCCGTTGATGCGGGCGAGGTCGTTCGGCTCGTCCTCGACGAGCAACACGCGCACGGGCCGCGATTCGGTTCGACTCGGCAACAGTTCCCAACCTCACCCGCCGCTCAACGCGACGCGAAGCCCTCCAGGGCGTCCGCCTCCGAGCTGAACGTCTCGAACACCAGCTCGAGCTTGGTCGTCACCATCAGGTCCCAGACCCGCTCGGTCAGATTCAGGAGCCGGAGCTGCCCCCCGGCGTTCTTGACCGCCGCGCGCTTCGACAGCAGCGTGCCGAGGGCCGCACTGTCGATGAACGACACGCCACGGAGATTCAGGATCAGCCTGGTGCGTCCGGTGTCGATGAGATCGTCGATGCGATCCTCGAGCGTCTCGCTCGCCTCGCCGGCCAGCTTTCCGGTGAGATCGAGAATCGTTGCGGAACCGACGTCCCGCTGGCCGATCCGCAGCGCCATCGACACCCCCCCGCTGCATGCTGACCGAAACAGCGCCGGAACGCAACCGGAGGGACCGGGTCGTGCGGCAGCGAAGCGGAAAAGCGTCCCGGGGCCGGGCTCAGGCCGGATTCTCGCGGAAGACGCGGTCGCAGGCCCTCTGGAACCGCGCCTGCAGCGCGTCCGCCTCCGAGCCGGTCAACGTGCCGAGCCGGCGCCGCTCGGCCTGCAACCGCTTGACGTCCTCACGCGCGGCCCGGCGCTTCGCCTCCTCGTCGACGCGCACTCCCATCGTGTTGGCGGCCAACTGCGTGCGCCACTTGCGCGCCAACAGCTCCGCGGGCGACACATCGGCGTCGCCGCGCGACTCGGTGGGAACGAGCGCCTCGACCCGCTTGCACAGCCGCTCGAACTGCTTGAGCCGCTGCGCCGGATCGTAGTCGGTGCCGCGGAACTGCTCCGCGTGCGTCTCGACGACGCGCGATATCGCGCGGCCGAAACGCGCCGCGAGCTTCCGCTTGACGTCGGGCGGCACTTCGGGCGCGCGCCGCCACTTCTCCTGGATCTCGCGAACGGTCCTGACCAGATCCTCAGGAGCGGCAGGCGCGGCCTCCGCGGCGGACGCGACGGCCGTCTCGGCACCCGCCCCTTCGGCAGCAGCCTCGCCCGACGATTCGGCAGCAGCCTCGCCCGACGATTCGGCGACAGCCTCGCCCGACGATTCGGCGACAGCCTCGCCCGACGATTCGGCAACAGCCTCGCCCGACGATTCGGTGGTCTCGACGGCCGCGGACTCCGCGGTCCCGGCGTTCTCGACGACGCCGCCCTCCGCGGATGCGCTTCCGTCGCCGCCGGTCGAGCCGCTCTCGGGCCCGGCCACGGCGGCAGCCGGTGGCGGCGCCAGGGCTTCGAGCTCGGCGCAGAGGGCCTCGCGCACCGCGATACGGTCGGCTGCGGCCCGGCGCGCGCCCTCGTTGAGCCGATCGAACACGCCGTCGCACGCCTGCCGGAACCGATGCCAGATCGCGTCCGACCGATTCCGCCGCACCGGACCTATCGTCTTCCATTCGCGCTGGACCTGCTTGACCTCCTCAATCGCGGCCTTCAGGTCCTCGGCCTCGAGCAAGGCCTCGACGCGCACGCACAGCGCCTCTTTCTTCTCGTAGTTGGCGGACCACTCCTGCTTGCGTCCGGCGAGGTCGGCCTTCCGGCGCGTGAAGAAACGACTGCATGCCTGCCGGAGCCGCCCCCACAACGCCTGCTGTTCCCGGCGCGGCACCGGCCCGAGCGTCTTCCACTCCGCCTGCAGGGCGGTCAGGCGCTGAGCCGTCTTCAGCCAGTCGGTCGATTCGCTGAGCCTCTCCGCCTCCTCCACCAGCGCCGTGTAACGGGCCAGGCTCTGCTCCCGCTCCTGGCGCTGCGCCGCGAAGAACGGCTCGCAACGCGGATATACGGCGTCGTGCGCCTTCTTGAAGCGTTCCCACAGCGCCTGTCCCTTGTCCTGCGGCACGTCGGCGGCCTCGCGCCAGCGCTTCATCAGCTCGGTAAACCGCCGGACGACTTCCGCGTCGGTGGGCTCCGGCTCCCCTTCCGGCGGGGAGGCCAGGGCCTCCAGCGCCTGGCAGAGCTCCTCCTGAACTCCGAGATTCGCCCATCGTTGCCAGTCGGCGAAATCCCGCAGCTCGCGCACCTTGCCGAGCAACGTGCCGGCGCCCTCCTTGAGCCGCCGCGTCAGTTGATCGTGGTCCCGCCGCGAGGGGAGCGGCGGCAGCTTCTCCAGCGCCTGGCGCACGACCCGCAATTGCCTCTCGGCCTCGGCGAGCGTCAGCTTCTCGTTCGTGATCGCCGCCTCGACGCCGTCCGCCAGCTTGCCGACGCGCGCGAGATTCCTCTGGCGCTCCTTGTCGCGAGAAGCCTTCAGACCGACCTCGAGATCGCGATGCCGGGCGTCGGCTGCCGCCTTGCGCCGGGTAAGCTCGGCCAGCGCGACGGTCGTCTCGGGGTCCGGCGGCGCGCCGTCGCCGGTCACCGCCGCAATCTCGCGCCGCCACGCCGCGTCGAGCGCCCGCCACCGCACCCGCCGTTCCGACTCGTCCTCGCCGGTGACGATCTGCTCGATCTCGGCCGCCAGGGCGTCGAGCTTGCGCAGTCTTTCGTGGCGGCGCTGCAGCGCGGCGTGGCGCGCCTCGCACGCCGCCGCGGCCCTCTCGAACCGCGCGCCGAGCGACTCGATCACCGCCCGCGCCTCGCGGCTCGCGTCGGGATCGACAGCCAGCGCCTCCCACTCCGCCCGCGCCTGCCGCAACCCATCGAGCGCGGCGTCTCCCTCCAGCGCTTCCACCCGCTCGCACAGGGCGGCCCGCGACGACGCCGCCGCGGTCCGCTCGGCCGCGGCGCGCTGGGCTTCGACCGCAGTGGCGTCGAGCGCGAGCAACCGGTCCTCCAGCGCCCGCCGGGCGGCGGCGAACCGTTCGGCCACCGCCGGCTCGATCGGCCCGTCGACGCCGTCCCACCGCTGCACCGCATCGTCCAGCGCCTTGCGGCCCTCCTCCAGCGAGGTGACCGCAGCCGCCCTCGACTCGAGCGCGGCGCACAAGTCGACGCCCGGGGCCGCCGCAACTTCCGACGCGCGGTCCTCGGAGCGCGCCGCCAGCACGGCACGCGCCCGCCGCGCCACACCCTTGTGACGGGCCTGACGGGACATCGTCTCCAGCGCGGCGTCATCGAGGTCGCCGCCGTCCACCAGCCGCTCGCAGGCGGCCAGCGCCGCCGCCTTGTCGTCCGCCTTGACGGCCACCGAGAGCAGCTCGTCCCGATCCTTCAGCCGCACGACGGCGGCCAGCGCGATTTCGGCGCGGCCGGCCCGCCGCGCCACGGCGGCGAGCATCTTGTCGCCGGACAGACGCTCCAGCGCGGCGCGGGCCACCGCTTCGAGCTCCGCCGCGCGGGCGACCGCGGCCAGATCGCGCTCGTCGACCAGCACATCCAGCGCGGCGACGGCAGCCGCGGCGTCGGCCGCTTCGATGAGCGTGTCGCGCACGGCGGCGACCGCCTCGACGCGCGCGTCGTCACTCGCATCGCCGGCCTCGCCGGCGTCCCGCAGGAAGGCAACCAGTGTCGCCAGATCCGGCATTCGCTCGACCGCCGCACGGCGGACTCCCGGGTCGGGGTCGCCTCTGGCGATCTCCAACAGAACGTCGCGCGCGTCCTCGGGGAGATCGCGCACGGCGCCGACCCGCACCGCCGGGTCGTCGCTCTGCCAGGCCGGTTGAGCGCGCAGTCGTTCGAGCAGCTTCATGACTTGGATGGGTGGACAGGCTTGGGTAGATTATGCATACTCGGGACCGGAATCGGGGCAGCGAGCCGGCTCCCGGAAAATAACCGTATTCAGCCGCTCAACGCTACGCCTCGTCACGCGGGCACCGTTCTGGATCCCGATTGTTGGATCCGGAATTCCAGAATCTTGGACACCACTGCGCGGTCGGGAGCGATCGCAGGGAGCGAGGCCGATGTCTTTTCGCATGCTGGCCGGCATTCTCGGAATGGCAGGGATCATGACGCCAGGAACACTCGGCGCGTCGGCGCAGGATAACCCGGTCGTGGTCATGGAGACCACCCAGGGGAGCATTACGATCGAGCTGCTGCAGGATGCGGCCCCGATCACGGTGGAGAACTTCCTGCAGTACGCCAACGACGGTTTCTTCGCGGGCACCGTCTTCCACCGCGTGATCCCGGGGTTCATGATCCAGGGCGGCGGGCTGACGGCGAATCTCTCGGAGAAGGCCACGCGCCCGCCGATCCGGAACGAGGCCGACAACGGGCTGAGCAACGCGCGGGGCACGATCTCGATGGCGCGGACGAGCGTCGTCGACAGCGCCACCGCCCAGTTCTTCATCAACACGGTCGACAACGCGCGGAGCCTCGACCACCGGGGCACGTCTCCCCGCGACTACGGCTACGCCGTCTTCGGACGCGTAACCGCCGGCATGGACGTGGTCGACGCCATCTCCGGGGTGTCGACAGGGCGGCAGGGACCGCATCAGAACGTCCCCGTCGAGCCGGTCGTCATCAACTCGGTCACGGTCCAGTAGGGTGGGAAGCGTCATGCTGCGATCACTCGCCGCCGCCGCGGCCGTCGCCGTCCTGCTGGCCGCGCCCGGCGCGGTCCACGCGCAGGATCCGCCGCCCAATCCCCACGTCGTGATCGAGACGTCGATGGGCGACATCACGGTCGAGCTGTTCCGTTCGCGGGCGGTGGTCTCGGTCGTCAACTTCCTGACCTACGTTCAGGCAGGATTCTACGACGGGACGATCTTCCATCGGGTGATCCGCAACCTGATCATCCAGGGGGGCGGGCTCGAGGAGGACCACACTCCCCGCTTCGAGGGACTCCGCGGCCCCATCCTGAACGAGGCGACCAACCGCCTGCAGAACCGGCGCGGCACGATCGCGATGGCGCGTCTCGGCGAGCCGAACACCGCGCGGGCGCAGTTCTTCATCAACGTAGGCCACAACGACATGTTCAACCACCGCAACACGACGCCGCAGGGCTACGGCTACGCCGTGTTCGGGCGGGTCGTGGACGGCATGGACGTGGTCGACGACATCTCGCGCGTCCGCACCACCCGGGTGGACCGCATGAACGACGTGCCCCGCGAGAACGTCGTCATCCGCACGATTCGACGCATCGATCCCTGAAGGCCACAATAGGGGGGCGATGCAGCATCCGTCCCCCCCACTTTCCGCCGGCGGGAGCCTCGAACAACAGGTGCTCGACGTCGTCGCCGAGCTCGTGACCGAGCTGCGGGGCGGCGTTCCCGCCGCCGTGGCGCGCGGCGACTCGCTCGAGACGGACCTCGGCATCAGCAGCCTGGAACGCGTCGAGCTGCTCATCCGCCTCGAACGCACGTTCGGCGTCCGTCTCGGGGACGCGGCCATGGCGGACGCGGAGACGCCGGCGGACCTCGCCACGGCCGTCGCCGACGCCGGCGACACCTTGGAGGAGCGACGCACGGAGCGACCCGCCGCGAGCGGTTCCGGGGTCGCGTCCGCGGCGAACGCCCGCACGGTCGTCGAAGCGCTGGCCTGGCATGCCGAGCACGTACCCGAACGCATCCACATCCACCTGCGCGAGGACAACGGAGCCGAAACACCCCTCACCTACGGCTGGCTGTGGCGCGAGGCGCAGGCCGTGGCGGGGGGCCTCGCCGAGCACGGGCTAGGCCGCGGCGACGCGGTCGCCATCATGCTGCGGACCGAGGAGCGGTTCTTCCCGACCTTCGTCGGCACGCTGATGGCCGGCTGCATACCGGTCCCCTTGTATCCGCCCTTCCGCCTCGACCGCATCGAAGAGTACGTCCTCCGTCAGACGGCCATCCTGCGCAACGCGGGCGCGCGCATCCTCGTGACCTTCAGCGACGTGGCGCGCGTCGCCGGGCTGCTCGTGCGGCAGGTGCCGTCACTCGACGCCGTGGTGTCGGCCGAAGACGTGCGGGGCGAGCCGCGGCGCCCCGTCCCGGCCACCGCGGGAGACCCGGCCCTCATCCAGTACACGTCCGGCAGCACCGGGCAGCCGAAGGGCGTCCTGCTCTCGCACGACAACCTGCTCGCCAACATCCGCGCCCTCGAACGCCGGTTCGACATCACCTCGCGCGACGTGGGCGTGAGCTGGCTGCCGCTCTATCACGACATGGGGCTCATCGGCGCCTGGCTCGGGC
>WTGR01000247.1 GCA_011523485.1 Acidobacteriota bacterium | reverse complement strand
GGTCGGCGAGTCCCGCGAGATCCTCGAGCGTCGCGACCCCGCCGGTCGGGTTGTGCGGGCTGTTGAGGAAGATCGCCTTCGGGCTCGGGTCCTCCGCCAGGAAGCGCTCGACATCCTCCAGGCTCGGGCGGAAATCGTGGGATGCGCGCAGCTTCGAGACCACCATCCGCCCGCCGCGGCGCTGGATGTTCGCCGGGTAGGTCGGGAAGTGCGGGCTGAAGACGAGCACCCCGTCGCCGGGATTGACGAACGCCTCGCAGAAGAATTGCTCGTAGATCTTCGCACCGGGTCCCACCACCACGTGCGCGGCGGTCACCGGGAGGCCGTACTGCCCTTGCAGGTACGCCGCGGCGGCGGCGCGGAAATCGGGCGTGCCGAGTGACGGCCCGTAGTGCGTATGGCCTTCGTGGACCGCGCGGATCCCTGCGTCGAGCGCGGCCGGCGTGGTCGGGAACGGGCTGTCGCCGATCTCCAGCTCGATGACGTCCTTGCCGGCCGCGAGCAGGCGCTTGGCCACGGCGAGGACGGTGAACGCGGTCTCTCCCTGTACGGTGGAGGCGAATGTCGAGTACGTCGCTGACATCTGGGACATGTCCTTGCCGGGTGTTGAAACCGAGGGGGTGCCGTGCCGCGGCGGTCACCCGTAGACCGGTCGCGGATCCTCGAGAAGCGCCTTGAGCGCGCGCAGCAGCTCCGCGCCGGTGGCGCCGTCGATGGCGCGGTGATCGGCCGAGAGCGTAACCGTCAGCGTCGAGCCCACCGCGACCGCGCCGTCGCGGACGACGGGCCGCTCGCTGACGGCGCCGACCCCGAGAATACAACTCTGCGGCGGGTTCAGGATGGCGTAGAGGCTCGATACGCCGTACATCCCCAGGTTGGAGATCGTGCAGGTGCCGCCCTGGTAGTCGGACGCGTGGAGGCGGCCGGCGCGCGCGTCCGCCGCGAGTTCGCGCAACTCGGCGGCGATCGCCGCGAGCGGTTTCGTGTCCGCGGCGCGAATCACCGGCGTCACCAGCCCGGCCGGGGTCGTGACCGCGACGGCCAGATCGATCCGCTCGTACACACGCACGGCGTCGCCGGTCCAGGCCGAGTTCGCCAGCGGGACCTCCCGCAGGGCGAGCGCGGCGGCGCGCACGACCACGTCGTTCACCGTCGGCACGCCGGCCTCGCCGGCCGGCCTCGCGACGTCACCCGCGGCCGCTTCGCCGCGCATCGCGAGCAGCCTGTCCACCGCGCACTCGACCTCCAGATAGAAGTGGGGAGCCGAGCGCTTCGCTTCCGCCATCCGCTGCGCGGTGACGCGCCGCATCGCCGTCAGAGGCCGATCCGTGTGGGGAAGATCGGATGCCGGTACCGGGGGCGGTGCGGGCGCGGCCGGTTCCACGGTCGACGCGTCGGCCGGATCCGGCGCCGCGGCGCTCTCTCGAGCGGGCCGTAGCAGGCGCTCCACGTCGACCTTCATCACACGGCCGCCGTCGCCGGAGCCGGTCACGCGGGAAAGATCGAGCCCGGCGAGATCGGCCATCCGGCGCGCCAGCGGCGTGGCGGGCACGTCCACGAACGCAGGCCGGGCATCATCCGCCGTCGTCGTGCCGCCCACCGGCTCGTCGACTGCGACGCCCCCGGCGGGAGGCTTCCGGGTCCGGGCGTCCGCTCCGGCCGAAGGGGGGGCGATTGCATCGGCCGCACCGCCGGCGGTTGCCGTGGCGGGCAGGCCTTCCGCCGTATCGACGGCTCCGGACGGCGGCGTCGGGAATGAAGCACCGGTTGCAGGAGAACCCGCATTCTCGGCCGGTCCACCTTGCGTTGCGGCCTCGTCTGGGGCCCCCTTGCGGACCAGAGCCAGCACCGTGCCCACCGCTACCGCTTCGGCGCCTGCCGCGACGCGGATATCGGCAAGGACGCCGTCGGCCGGGGCTTCGAGCTCTACCGTGGTCTTGTCCGTCTCGACCTCGGCAATCGGTTCACCTGCGGCCACCGGGTCGCCGGGCTTCTTGAGTCACGTGGAGAGCGTCGCCGCCACCATTCCTTCCGCCAGCTCCGGAAGCGGTACTT
>WTGR01000308.1 GCA_011523485.1 Acidobacteriota bacterium | reverse complement strand
TGCACATGACGGCCACCCTCACCAAGTGGTACGAGGAGCGCGGCCGGCACGAGATATTCGCCGGCGGCAAGAACGTCAACCTCGACTCGAAGGAGCACTCCCTGGTGCTCGACCCCGAAGCGGTCGCGGCCGGCATCCAGACCGACCTCGACGCGCAGGGCATTGCCAAGAACGCGCGGCAGGAGAAGCTGGCCGCGCGGGCCGCGGCGAAGGGAGCCAACGGCAACGGCGCTTCGAACGGAGCAAATGGCGCCGACGGCGCAAACGGCAAGTCCGCCAAGGACGCCGCCTACGACCAGCAGATGGCGGCGCTCTACCGCCAGCACGTGCTGAAGGAGGAGGCGCCGCCGGTCGTTCAGATCCAGGGGCTCAAGAGCTCGAAGCAGGACGACCTGGTCGGCGTGAGCTAGGTTGTCCGTCTTCGGTCTTCCGGACACCCCGGGGCAGAGCGCCCCGGGGTGCCACCTGTCAAAGAGCACTGCTTGCCACGATAGACCACGGGCAGCACTGGTTACGTGTCGGAAGCCACCCGCGGTTGGGACTCTGATTTCGTTCGGTTCGAGAGGACACCGCGTTCGAGGATTCTCGAACGGCTGAGACTGACGTATCCGGACTCGTCACACGAAGAACGCCGGTCGTGGGGCGACACGGTGCCGAAGCTCCAGCAGGAAATCGGCGAAGTCGTCCGTGTCGATACGCACTACGCCCGCTGCACCGCCGTCCTTGAATATCAACTGCCGATGGAATCGCGGCGGGCCGATGCGGTATTGTTGCTCCGCGACGGTGTCGTAGTGATCGAGCTCAAGGGAAAACTGCACCCGTCCGACGCCGACATAGACCAGGCCCACGCTTACGCCCGCGATCTGCGCTGCTATCACCGCGAGTGTCACGAGAGACCCGTGCATGCGGTTCTCGTACCCACCCGGATGCGTGGCCGTGGAGGAACCCCGCGCAACGTGCATGTCTGCGGGCCGGACGCACTTGACGCCCTCGTTGCCAGCCTCGATATGCGCGCAGGACTGGACCGTCCATCGACGCGCGTCGCTTCCTGGATGCAGACGCCTACCGACCCTTCCGAGCCTGATACGCGCAGCGCGCGACCTGTTCCTGGCGAAGCGGCCGCCAAAACTGTGGCGAGCGGCCGCGAACACCGATGACGCAGTAGATTACATCGCACGGATCGTGGCGGACGCGAGTATCACCCGTTCACGCCGGGACCTGGAGCCCCCGGAACACGTCGTGGTTTTCGACGAGGCGCAGCGAGCGTTCGATCGCGCGAAGGTGGCTGACACACACAGGCACTCTCTTCGTGACGCTCACGTCGTCATCCAAGCCCGGATCGTGAGCGATTCGCATTCCGACGGCGAGTTGAGCGAGCGGTGAAGCAGCCGACTGCTGTAGACGCTGGAGACGAAGGTGGTTACTCTTCGTTTCCCTGCCGGTCTCGCGATTCCGCTGCAACGATCACGGCGTCGAGCGCCACGGCGCCGCGACCTTCTGGGAGCACGACGAACGGGTTGATCTCCGCGGTTTCGATCCGGTCAGCGTGTTGCGCGGCGAAGATCGACAGGCTTGACAGGGCCGCCGCCAGGGCCGCGACGTCGTACGGACCTCTGCCGCGCGTGCCGGAGAGCACCTTGCCGGCGCGCGTCTCGGCGATCATCCGGCGTGCCTCGGCCTCGCCGAACGGCGCCACGCGGAAGCTGACGTCCTCGATCACCTCCACGAGCGTTCCGCCGAGACCGAACATGACGACCGGCCCGAACGTCGGGTCGTGGCGGATGCCGAGGATCGTTTCGACGCCGCCGGTGACCATCGGCGCAATCAGCACGCCCTCGATGCGGACCGCCGGGTCGGCCGCGCGGGCGCGCGACGTGATCGTCTCGTACGCTTGCCGGGCCTCTGCCTCTGTCGATACGTCGAGCACCACGCCGCCGATTTCCGTCTTGTGCAGGACTCCCCGTGCGCAGAGCTTGACTGCCACCGGCCCGTCGAACGCGGCGGCCGCGCGCGCGGCCTCGTCGGCGGTCCGTGCGAGTTGTTCATCGACCTCCGGT
>WTGR01000377.1 GCA_011523485.1 Acidobacteriota bacterium | reverse complement strand
ACCGTCACCGACTGCGTGTTGTGCTCGGCGATGTGGCGCGCGAGCAGCCGGTCGGTGAACTGGTAGGTGGTGCGGGTGCGGAAGATCTTCACGTGGAAGATGCCTTCGTTGCCGAGCGGATTCACGAAGTCGCTCGAGACCATGTTGAACTCGGTGCGCAGCCGCGACGTGGGCTGGAAGCGGAAGTTCACGTTGCCGATGGTCGAGCGCCCCAGGTACGGGTCGTCCGCGTAGAGGATGCCGTCGCCCCAGTTGTAGCCGCCGTAGATCGACAGGATCCGTGCGCTCATGACGCCGAAGAAGCCGTAGCCGGTCTTGCGGAAGTCGATCTTCCCGTAGCGCTCCAGGTCGCGGTTGACCATGCCGGTGATGGCCATGTTGTTGCGGAACGAGAAGCTCGCCATGCCCTGGAGCTGCTCGTCCTGCAGCACGCCGGCGTGGTCGTAGAGGCGCAGGTAGGTGGCCGACGGGCCCCAGGTCATGAGGTTCGACTCGGGCCACCAGCGGTACGACACGGTGCCGCTCGTCTGCTGCAGGTCGACGCGCGGCAGAAAGCCGGTGTTGGTGTGGAACCCCGGATCGATGCTGCTGTAGGCGACGTTGTAGCTGAGATTGCGTCCCTGCTTCGAGAAGTCCGCCTCGACCGCCGATCCGGACAGCGCGCCGAGATCCGCATCCCGCGTCTCGGACCCCGCGGCCAGGAAGCTGACGCGGTGGGTGCGCCCGAGACGGAAACGCCCGTCCACCCCGGCCACCCGGTTGTGGTCGTTCCCGAACTCGCGGTCCGTCATGATGGCGCCGAGGTACGACTCGGCGTAGAAGTCGTACCGTGCGCGCCCCATGACGGTCTGCGCGGTGCCGCCGTACTCCGGGTGCGTGTCCGCGACGAGCCGGCCCGCCGCCACGTCGTCGGCCACGACCACCCCCAGCGTCGTCCGGCCCACCTTGCCGGTCAGCTTCCCGCCGAAGTCGGGGTCGGCGATCGTGCGGGTGTGGACCAGGGTCAGCGGCGTCGCCGTCTGGAAGATCTCCTGTCCCTCCAGGAAGAACGGGCGCTGCTCCGGATAGAAGAGCTGGAAGCGCTGGTTGGTCTCGATCTGCGGCCGGTCCGACTCAATCTGCGAGAAGTCGGGGTTGAAGGTGATGTCGGCAGTCAGGTTGGGCGTGATGCCGTACTTGACGCCGAGCCCCGGCTCGCCGCCCGGGTCGCCGCGATCGAAGACGCCGGTTTCCCTGTCGAGCGAACCGAGGCGGAACCCGGTCAGCTCGGGGAGGAACTCGAGGTTGCGGCTCCGGGACATGTCCGACAGGCCCTCGAGCACCCCGAACTGCGTGAGCTGACCGGCGACGCCGCGCGAGATCGGCGACCACGACTGCGCCTCCGACTTGTCCCGGATGACGCGCGTGATCTGGAAGCCCCAGCGGTGCTCCTCGCCGCCCGCCCGCGACGGATAGCGCAGGCTCTTGAAGGGAATGCGCATCTCGGCCGTCCAGCCGTCGACGACGACCTGCCCGGCACTGTCGAAGAGGGCGTCCCACGAATCGTCGCCGCGGATGCCGAACTGTCCGGACTGGCTCATGCCGCTGCCGCCGCTCCGCCGCGGTCCGCTGCCCCGCGAGGCCGACGAGCTGCCGCTCGACCGCGAGAAGCCGGTACTGCCGTCCGCGTTGACGAGCGAGTCGGACTGCACGCCGTAGCCGTTCACCTCGAACTGGTACGCCCGCTGCTGGTCGAGGAACGGATCGAACAGCACGGACATCCGGTCGTCCCCGCGGATCTCCTCGCGGTCGGCCCGGTTGATGCGCATCACCTCCGGCCGCGTGTAGTGGGCGTAGAAGGCGAAGTAGAGATGGTCGTTGTCGTAGGCCATCCACACCTCGGTCTCCTCCGTGCCCGGTGCGCCCTCGATGGGCGCGATCTGGATGAAGTCCGTGATGTGGGTGGCGGTCTCCCAGACCGAGTCGTCGAGCCGGCCGTCGATGTCCGGCGGCGTGCTGGTACGCCCGATGACCACCGTCGGGCGGGTTCGCGGCGTCGGCGTGAATCCGCCGCCTCGGCCCGGACGCCTGCCCTGGGGGCGGGCTGGCGGCGCGCCGTCCCCCGCTTCGCCGAACGCGAGCGCACCGGTCACGTTCCGTTCGGGCTCGGCCGGCACGATGCGGGCCGGCGCCGCGGACGCGACGCTCTCGGGCCGCGGGGTGGATTCCGAGGCTGCCACACCTGCCGCCGGCGCAATGCCGGCCGCCGTTCTCGAGTCGGTCGACAGGTGCCCGGCGAGCGCCGCACCCACCTCGTCCTGGATGTCGAACAGGTCGCCGAAGTCGCCGTCGACGCGGGTGCCGAACGCGGTCGCGCCGGTAGCGACATCCACGACGCGGGTCGTGACCCGCAACCGTTCTCCCACTCGCTGCAGCGTTCCGTCGACGAGCCAGGCGACACCGCGCCGGCGGTAGGTGTCGAGCGCACCGCCGTCGAACCAGCCGTTTCCATTGCCGTTTCCGTTGCCAACGCCGTTCCCGTACCCGTACCTTGCGGACAGGGCATCGGCGGCGTCGACCGCGCCGTGCCCGACCACGCTGAGTCCCGCGTTCCGCAGATCGGCTGCGATGGTCTCGGCGAGGCCGGCGCCGATCCAGTCGTCGGCCGGTTGCCGGCTCACGTTCGCGAACGGCACCACGACGATCGGGCCGGGCGTTTGCGCCGCCGCCGGCACGGCCGGAGCGAGGAGGCTCGCGCCGGTCAGGGCAACCGCGACCGTGCGCAGACGTATTCGCGTCGCGACATGTGCGATCCTGAGCATGCCCGGTCCGGATCCGCGTCCCGGACGCCGCTCGATGTCGGGCATCGCTGCGCCTGGCGCCCCGAAACGCCTCGCAGGCTCGGAGTTTCGGCCCATTCCATCCTCACCGTGACCTTGCGCTTCTGGAGCTGCGCTGCGCTGCGTTCTGCCGCGCAAGCTCCTAGTCTATCGGCAGTTCAGCTATCCGTGTTGGGGGGGCTACCAGCCGACGCCGATCCCGGCGAGGCTCGAGGCCCGCTTTCGCCAGAACTCCGGCGTCATGGCGTTGACCGTCTCGTTGTGGGTAGGCGAGCCGTACGCGATCGCTCCCCCCGTGCGCCCGCCGAGGAGCGACGTCCAGCTCTCCACGTTGAACCCCTGAAGAACCTCGACGGTCTGGGCGCGGGCGTAGACGTCGACGCGCGCGGTCAGCCGCAGCAGCAGTCGCTCATCGCCGGCGGGGAGGGCCGCCATGCGACGCTTGATGCGATCGAGAGAGACCGCAGGAATGCGGGTGTCGATTGTCAGCTCGTCGATGGATGCGGGCTGCTGCTCCGCGACCGCCGGCGCGGCGAGCAGCACGGCGACCATCGCAACGCAGGCCGTCGGCGGGATTCGCATGGTTTCCCTCACGGGGGCGCCTCTCACGCTACGGGGGCGCGCGCCGGCTGTCAACTCCGGATCGATGGCGGGGCCCGCGCGGCAACGCGCCGTGATACGCGGCAACGCGCCTTGCGGTGCGATCACCGCTCCCGGCCTCATTCCAGGGTTGACAGCGCCCGAAGCGGCCGTAAGGATAGAAAGTGATGCTTCACCGCATCGCCCGCCTGCTGCTCGTCGTGGCGCTGGTGTCGTCTGGTGCGACCGCACCGTTCCTGCACGTACACGCGCACGGCGCGGACCACGGCGGGTCGCACGCAGAGGAGGCCGACGAACACTGCGCGCACCATCACGCCGAGGGTGCGCACTGGCACCTCGGGGGTAGCCCTGCTCCTCGCACCGGCGGCGCGTTCGCGACCGACTCCGCGTCGCACCGGCACGCCGCGGTCGCGCTGTCGGCGGCGGCCGTCGAGACCGCAGCGGCGGGGCTGAACGCGGCCTGTGCGCTGGTCGATGCGCCCGAGTCAGCCGTACCTGCCGGCCCCGGGGGCATGCGTGCCCGGGTCGCGGCGGACGCCGGTCCGGACCCCCCGCCCCTGATACTCCTCGCCGCACGCGCTCCTCCCGTCCGCTTCTGACGCTCCGTCCACCGCGGTGCGGTCACGGCTGCCCGCGCGTGGACGTTCCTGCGACCGAAGAAGGCCGTCCGCCGCTCTTCCGGACGGATTCAGGAGAGGGCAACGCATGCGTTCAGGAGTCCGGGGCACGACCCCCGCTGCATTCGGCCGGCGATGCGTCTCGCGATCGCTGCTTCTGGCGGGGATCCTGGGGCTGACGGCTCCCGCGGTGTCCGGCCAGCCGCTGACCGAGGAGCAGGCGCTCGACCGGATGCGCGCCGGGCATCCTTACCTGCTGGCCCTGCGCCTTGCCGCGCGCGAAGCGGAGGCCGAGGCGCGGGAGCGGGGCCTGCTCGCCAATCCGACGGTCGGCTACACGCGTGAGGACGTCGGTCTCGCCAGCGACGATTTCCTCCTGTTCTCCCACGAGTTGCCGGTGCGGGGCCGCGTCGGATTGCTCCGCGAGGCGGCCGGGCATGCCGGGGCGGGCGCCGAGGCGCGCGCCGACGCCTCCCGGCTGGCGTTCGAGTCGCGGTTGCGCCTGGCCTTCACGGACCTCCTGCTGGCCCAGGAACGGGTGGCGGTGCTGGAGGGCGGACTGCGGGAGCTCGCCCGCCTGGTGGAGGTGCTGCGCGCACGCGAGCGGGAGGGCGAGGGCTCCCGCTTCGACCGGCTCCGCACCGAGCGGGAGGTGGCCGACGTCGAGACGGACCTCGAAGCGGCCGTCATCGGGCGCCTGACCGCGCAGGCGCGATTGGCGGGGTATCTGGAGCCGGGGACCGATCCGGGCGGGCTCTCCGCGGTGGGCGGGTTGCTGGATTCGTCGCCCGTTCCGGACCCGGCCGCGCTGGTGGCGTCGGCGCTGGCGCAACGGGCTGACTACCGGGCGCTGGCCTCGCGGGAGACGCGTTGGGCGACCGAACGCCGCGCCGCCGAGCGGTTGCGGCTGCCGTCGGCGGCCGTCACCGCCGGGCTGAAGCGGAGCGGCCCGGCGCGGGGCCGCGAATCGGGCTACGTGGTGGCGGCGACCGTCGGGGTCCCGTTCTTCAATCGCGGGCAGGCGCAGGTGGCGCGGGCCGAGGCGGCGCGGGCGAGAACGGATGCCGAGCGGCGGGCGCTGCGCGCCCGGATTCGGAGCGAGGTGCGCGCGGCGCACGTTGCCGCCTCGCGGTACCGCGCGCTGGCCGACCGCTACCGCGTCGCGTCGGTCGAGCCCGCGGCGGAGTTGGCCGCGATCGCCACGGCGGCCTACGAGGAAGGCGAGTACGGGATTCTCGAGCTGCTCGACGCGCGTCGGGTGGTGGTCGGCGCGGGGCTCCGGCTGCTGGAGCTGTCCGCCGCCGCGCGCCGGGCCGCCATCGATCTCGATCTGGCGACAGGAGGGGAGGCGGCGCCATGAGCATCATGAGCCGAACGTTGATCGGCGGCGGCGGGGCGTTGACGGCCTGTCTCGCACTTGCGTGCGGCGGCGGAGCCGGCGCCATCGAGGTGGTCGACGCGGAGGAGATTCCTCCGGTGGTCGAGACGCGCTGGACCGGACGCAGCGAGCTGTTCATGGAATATCCCCCGCTGGTCGAGGGCGAGACGAGCCGCTTCGCCATCCACTTCACCGATCTCTCGACGTTCGAGCCCTTGCGGGCGGGCCGTGCCGAGGTCCGCCTGGCCGGGGGGCGGGAGGAGGCCTTCACGGTGGACGCCCCGGGACGCCCGGGCATCTTCGGGATCGACGTCGCGCCGTCGCGCGCCGGGCGCTACCGACTTTCGGTGGTCCTCGATGCGCCGGGGCTGGCGGACCGCCACGATCTGGGCGAGGTCACGGTGCTCACGCCCGCCGCCGCCGCCGCCCTCTCCGCGGTCGAGGAGGAGGACGACAGCTCGATTGCGTTCCTGAAGGAACAGCAGTGGACACTCGATTTCGCGACGGCGGAGGCCGGGACGCGGCAGATCGCAGAGAGCCTGGTGATTGCCGCCGAGATCGAGCCGCGCACCGGCGGCCGCGCCGACGTGACGACACCGGTCGCGGGCCGGCTGGCGAACGACCTGCCGGCGCATCCGGTCGGATCCCACGTTACCCGCGGCGAGTCGCTGGCGGAGATCATTCCCCACAGCGGGCACGGGGAGGATCGCCCGGCACTGGAGCTGGCGGTGGCCGAGGCGCGCAACGCGCTGGAGCTGGAGCGGGCGGAGCGCTCCCGGGCGGACAGGCTGGTGGTTGCGGGGGCCCTGCCCGAGCGGCGGCGGCTGGAGGCGCGGGTGGCCGAGCAGACGGCCGAAGCGCGGCTGGCCGCGGCCGAGGCGCACCTGGCTCAGCTCGACCTGACGCGGACCGGCGAGGGGGAGGGTGGACGCGACACCCGTTTCGTACTCCGCGCGCCAATCAGCGGCGTCGTGGCCGCGTCGGACGCTACACCCGGAGCCAGCGTCGACGCGGGGGCGCGGCTGTTCCGGCTGATCGCGCTCGATCGGGTGCACGTGGAAGGCGCCCTGCCCGAGGCGGCCCTGGCGCGAATCGACGAGCTGGCGGGGGCCGAGCTGGAGGTGCCGGGCTTCGGCGCTCCCATCGCGCTCGACCGGCTGGTCTCGGTCGGACGCGTCCTGGAGCCCGAGGCGCGAACCGTACCGATCATCTACGAGCTGCGCGATCCCGACCGGCGGCTGGCCGTGGGGCAGGCCGTGTCGCTGCGCATTTTCGCGTCCGCCGCAACCGACGCGGTGACCGTACCGGAGAGCGCCGTCGTCGACGACGCCGGGCAACCGGTGGTCTTCGTGCAGGTTGGGGGCGAGAGCTTCGAACGCCGTCCGGTACGGCTGGGCAACCGGGAGGCGGGGCAAGTGCAGATCGCCGGCAACGTCGCGCCGGGCGAGCGCGTGGTCGTGCAGGGGGCCCCGCTCATTCGCCTGGCGGCGTTCTCGCCGCAGGGTCCGGCGCACGGGCATACGCACTGAAGCCTGGGCCGCCTGGAATACTCTGCATACGCGAAGACAAGTGCAAGGAGCTTCGTGCAGGCAGTATTCAGGCGGAAGCCGGGAGGAAACGCCGTGGATCAGATCGAGAAATACGAAGCCATCGCCGACGCCTACCAGGAGTCCATGCGGCTCCCGTTCCGGGACGCCATCGAGAGGTACACCCTGGTGGAGATGCTGGGAGACGTCACCGGTGCGAAGGCTCTGGACATGGCCTGCGGCGACGGGTACTACACGCGCCTGCTCAAGCGGGCCGGGGCTTCCGAAGCGACGGGCGTGGACGTTTCCGCGGAGATGGTGCGCCGCGCGGAGGAGCTGGAGAAGCGCGATCCGCTCGGCTGCGCGTATCGACAATCGGAAGTCGCCGCGTTCCGGCCGCCGGAACCGGTGGACGTGATCGTGGCGGTCTACTCCCTGGGCTACTCGCGGACCGCCGAGGAGCTCGGGCGGTTCTGTCAGTCCTGTCATGACGCGCTGCGCCCCGGGGGGAGGTTCGTGGGTCTCAACGACAACGTGCGGAATCCTCCTCCGGGAACCGGCTCGTTGGAGAAGTACGGCCTGCTGAGGACCTGCGCGCAACCGCCGTCCGAGGGGGACGTCGTTCGGTGGACCATCACCAACCCCGACGGCCGGCGGTTCGATCTCGAGAACTTCCATCTCACGCGCGAGACGTACGAGAACGCCTTTCGCGCGACCGGATTCGGCGAGTTCCGTTGGGTCGACCTGCAGTTGCAGCCGTCCGAGCGCGGCAATCCGTTCTGGGACGACTTCCTGGCGCAGCCGCCGATCGTCGGGTTCGCCGCGACGCGCTGAGGACGTCGTGCACATCGGGACGGAGGCGGGGTCGACGACGGACGAGTGATTGGAGAGACCCATGTTCCTCGACGCGCTCATCCGATGGTCGTTGCGCAACCGGCTGGCGGTGCTCGCCTCCGCCGCGGCGTTTCTCGCCTGGGGCGGCTACGTGGCGGTGCGGATGCCGGTCGACGTGCTGCCCGACCTCACCGCCCCGACCGTGACGGTGCTGGTCGAGGGGCACGGGATGGCGCCGACCGACATGGAGGCGCTGGTCACCTTTCCCGTCGAGGCGGCCCTGAACGGCGCGTCCGGAGTGCGGCGGGTGCGTTCGTCGACCGCCGTCGGCATCGCGGTCATCTGGGTCGACTTCGACTGGAGCGCCGACGTGCGGCTTGCGCGGCAGACGGTGAGCGAGAGACTGGCCACGGTTGCGGCGACGTTGCCCGACGACATCGCCGCGCCGGTGATGGCCCCGCTGTCGTCGATCATGGGCGAGATCATGTTCGTTGCCCTGCAGTCGCCCGCCCATACCGCGCTGGAGCTGCGCACGACGGCGGAGACGCTGGTCCGCCGGCGGGTGCTGGCGACGCCGGGCGTCGCGCAGGTGACGGTGATCGGCGGCGAGCGGCGGCAGTTCGAGGTGCTGGT
>WTGR01000201.1 GCA_011523485.1 Acidobacteriota bacterium | reverse complement strand
GCATGCTGTACATCCCGATCAACCGGTCCTGCCTGAACCAGACCGCCAACGACCGGACCGTCACGGGCACGAGCCCGCGGTTCACGCAGCCCGAGCCGGGCTTCGAGGAGGGCGGCCACCTGACCGAGGTGCGGGCGGTAGACATCTCGACCGGGCGCGAGGCGTGGCGCTACACGCAGCGGGCGCCGAACGCCGGGTCGACGCTCGCCACCGCCGGCAACGTGGTCTTCCACGGGGACCTGAACCGCCGCTACCGCGCCTTCGACGCCGAGACCGGCGACGTGTTGTGGGAGACGATCCTGGGCAGCCAGATCACCGGTTTTCCGGTCACCTACGAGGCGGGCGGGAAGCAGTATCTGACCGTGCCGGTGGGCGGTGCGGCGATATTCCGAATGAGCAACTACGCGCCGGAGCTGGAGGCGCCGATGGGCAGCAACGTGCTGGTCACGTTCGCACTGCCGCCGGCGCGATGAGCGGGCGTCGGCGAACGTGACCACGAAGGGGGGGCCGATCCGCATCGCGTTGTACGATGGGGTCGGCGAGCATGGGAACCACCGAGGTCGAGTCATGAGAATTCCCCCCTTCGAGCTCGAGCGCTTCCAGTCGCTCCACGAGCACCGGGTCGAGATCAACCTGACGGAGAGCGGCGTGGAGCCGCTGGAAGTGGGCGAGCTGCTCGGCCCGGACGCCGCCGGCCTGCTGCTGGACCAGCCGCTCGCCTACACGCAGTCCAACGGGACGCCGGAACTGCGCGCCGCCGTCGCGGCCACGCTTCCCGGCGCCGCCGAGCACCACGTGCTCGTCGCCAACGGCGGCGCCGAGGCCAACTTCGTCGCCTGCTGGCGCCTGATCGAGCCGGGCGACGAGGTCGTCGTGATGCAGCCGAACTACGGGCAGGTGCAGGGCCTGGCCGAGGGGTTCGGGGCCATCGTCCGGCCCTGGCCGCTGCGCGAGGAGCGCGCCGGGCCATCGCCCCGCTGGGCGCCCGATGTCGACGAGCTGCGCGCGCTGGTGACGGATCGCACCAGGCTCATCGCGATCTGCAACCCGAACAACCCCACCGGGGCGCGGCTGTCCGAGGCCGAGGTGGCGGCGGTCTGCGAGATCGCGGGCCGTCACGGCGCCTGGGTGTTGTCCGACGAGATCTACCGCGGCGTCGAGCACGACGGCGTCGAGACCCCGAGCGTCTGGGGCCGGACCGAGCGGGTGATCGTCACCGGGGGCCTGTCGAAGGCCTACGGCCTGCCCGGCCTGCGCATCGGCTGGGCGATCGCCGCCGAGGACATGGCCGCCGAGCTCTGGTGCCGCCGCGACTACACGACGATTGCCCCGAGTGCGTTGAGCGACCGGCTCGCCCGCCACGCCCTGGCCCCGGCCCGCCGGCCGGCCCTGCTGGAGCGCACCCGGCGGATGATCGCCGCCAACTTCCCGATCGTCGGCGCGTGGCTCGACGCGCACGCCGGGAAGCTCGCGTGGGTGCCCCCCGAGGCCGGGGCGATCGGATTCGTCCGGTACGGCCACGACATCGGATCGACGGCGCTCGCCGACCGTCTACGGCAGACCGCGGGCGTGCTGGTGGTTCCCGGCGACCACTTCGGCCTCGACGGCTGGCTGCGGATCGGGTACGGCGGCCGCGCCGCGTCCCTGCGGGAAGGCCTCGCCCGCCTCGACCGCGTCCTGGCCGACCTGCCGCTGGCGGCCACCCCGTCGCGGACCGGTGCCTGACCGCAAGGAGTAGAATCAGGCGCGCCGGTACCGACCGCAACTGCCCGCCCCGGCGGCGAGGAACGCCTCCGCACGCCGCAGGAGAGCCACTCCGACCAGGAACCCGATAGCGATGACCGCTCAACAGAAGACAGCCGCTGCGCCCGGCGCCCTCGACGGCGTGACCGTGCTCGACCTGACCCGCGTGCTCTCCGGCCCCTACTGCACGATGATGCTCGCCGACATGGGCGCCCGCGTCATCAAGGTGGAGCAGCCGGGCAAGGGCGACGACACCCGTGCCTGGGGCCCGCCGTTCCAGGACGGCGAGAGCGCCTACTTCATGAGCATCAACCGC
>WTGR01000912.1 GCA_011523485.1 Acidobacteriota bacterium | reverse complement strand
GTTGGGCATCGGGGCCGGACAGATCCGATGGAACGAGGATCGGACCGGGCACGCTGGAACAACAAGGTGTACACGATCACCAACTTGCAGACCATTCTTCACGAACTCGACAAGCCGGACGACTCCGAGCACGTCGCAACGCTCGGGTACGGCAGGAGATACATCCGCATGAGTTGCAGCAGTACGTGGATCTGCGAGGGTAGTACCGGCTGGATGAACCCCCCACATCAGTGTCGCCGTCGAACAGCCGTGTCTCCGGTCAAGCCTACGTGTTCTTGAAGACTGCTCAGAAGTAGACGACGGCACACGAAGAAGGAGAACTCGATGGCTACGGCAACATGCGGTGTCCTGCTGGCGGCGGCGTTGCTCTGCAACGCTCCCACCGCTTCGGCACCGATCTCGCTGCACGGCGCTCCGATCTCCGGCACGGTCGAGGTCTACCGCCTCGTGGCGCCGGTCAACCTGAACGCCGTCGCATCCGGCGCCGAACAGGACCCTGAGCCCGAGCAGTCCAGCACAGGACGCCCCGTCTTGAGGAACGTTTTGATCGGCTTCGCGATCGGCTGCGCGGCAGGCGCAACCATGAGCGTGCAAGGGAATGACGACGCGCACGTCTTCAACTGCCTGTGGGTCGCTGGTGTCGGTGCCGCCGTCGGCGCGATCCCCTTCCTCTGAACGGAGCGAATCGGAAAGGACGAAGGACGATCATGAAGATGAAGAAGATGCTTGCAACGGTCGCCGCGGTCGCGGCCGTCGTCTCGCTTTCGGTCGGCGAAGTCGAAAACCAGGAACGCCAGATCACGGTCGTGGTCACGCAAGTACCGACTGGCCTGGCATCCTCCGGCAGCCCGATCCCGAACGCTCACGTCGAGTACATCGAGGACGGCGCCGATGCCGGCACCGCGATCGCCTCCACCACGGACACGAACGGCAGCCTCAAGTTCACTGCCGGAAATCCAGGTGTCGTGACGGCGTCGAAGTCCGGGTTCACGACGATCAGCATCGGGTACAACAGGAGCAGCGACAGCACGTTGCGGATCGCACTGCCGCCGCCGGCGAGCCTGACCGGGGTGGTGTACGACATGGCGACAAGGCGGGCCGTCAGAGATGCGCTCGTCTCGGTCTTGGCCGACTACTCGGTGAACCCGCACTCGAACGCGGGGTGTTCACCGAAAACGGCAGCTTCAGCTTCGACGAGCTCCCACCCGGCCCGACGTTCCTGATCGCGCGAGTGCCTGGCTTCGCACCGACCATCGCGTCCACGACGCTCATCGCCGGAGATGCCCACAGCACCGACATCGGCATGCTGCTCGAAGGATCAGTGTCCGGGAGTGTCGTCGACTCCCACAGCAACGCAGTCGGCAATGCCCTCGTCGAGGTCGAGTACCATGGGTTCACCGACTCAGACCTGCTGTCGACCAGGCATCGGCGGGCACGTCATGACCGATGATGACGGCCTGTTCTTCGTCAACGGGATCGTCCCGAACGAAAGATTCTCGATCTACGCCGAACTCGAGGACGGCAGCCGTTCGGATGTCCAGTCGCTGACCACGACGCCCGGCGACCCTCGGAGGGGTTGTTGCCGCCTACACAGTTGTCCTGCAGAATGACGGCGCGGGTCCTGGGCTCGGGTCCCGTAGAACACACCCCGCACGCGCGGGGATCGACCGTCAGCTCACTCGAACCGGGCTCCTCAACCAGCCTGTACCCCGCGCGCCTCGGTGGCGGTCGCCGCAGCGTGCTTTCGTGTGAAGGTTGCCGGGCAGCCCACTTTCGCTGGCGAGCGGACGGCCTGCGCTTGCCGGGTTCCGGCAGACGGAAGACGGGTCGTGGCAGTACCGCTGACCCGCTGGGGGTCCAATCCCGCGGTATCGCGACCGTGGGACTCGGCGTATCATGGGCCGCATGGGCGCATGGGCATGGGCACCATGGGCAGAACATGGGCAGTAACCGTTCGGCCAAGGCGGTATGGCGGTCCGACAACTGGGCGGTCGACGCGTGAATCCGCGCAGCGGAGAGAGCGCGGACGAGTTGAACTGGGTGGAGCCAGGAAGCGCGCCG
>WTGR01000199.1 GCA_011523485.1 Acidobacteriota bacterium | reverse complement strand
CGGCGGTCAGGACCAGGATGTCGTCGGAGCCCAGCACCGCGGTGCCCAGCAGCGTCGCCGTCGGCCAGCCGCCGGCCCCGACGGTCGACGTGGTCGCCAGGTAGCGCAGGCTGGCGGCCGCGCCGACCAGGGCGGCCTGCTCATTGAGCGGCACGCCACCGGCGGCCTCGGCCAGGGCGTAGTCCTTAGCCAGCCCGTCGATCGGGTTGGAATCGCTCTGAAAGACCTTGACGACCATCAGTCAGCCCCTTCGCGGATGCGCACCAGCATATCGAGCGCGGCGGTCGTGCTCAGCTGCGGCGAGTGGTAGTAGCGGTCGGTGGCGGTCGTGGTGGCCGTAAATGCGCTGAAACGGTCCTCGCCGGCGATGTAGATGGTATCCAGGATGTAGGGCCGCACCAGGCCGAAATGCAGATAGCGGTTGCCGGCCAGCATTGGAAAGGAGACGGGCACCAGGTCGCCGACCTCGTTGTCGACAATCTGGTCAACGTTGTTCGGCGGCACGCCCTGGGCGGTGGTGTTCTGCCAGTAACGCAGGGTCTCCAGGTCCAGGACGCCCCCGGCCTCGGATAGCGGCTGCCAGGTCGGCGTCACGGTGCGGCTGGTGCCGGCGGTGAAATCGCTGTTAACCTCGTACAGGCGATCGTTGTAGACCACCTTGTCGCCGGCGGCCTGCACGTGGGCGAGGGCGGCGGCCTCGCTGTCGTGGCCGCCGCGCCAGGGCTGGGCGTAGGACGGCGGTGAAGTGTTGGCCCAGCCGGACGCCTGGAATCCGCCCCAGCCGTCGGTCTCCGCAATCTGCCAGGAGTCGACACCCTTGTTCCAAATCCTCCGCCCGGTATTGGCCGCGGCGGACGGACGATTGCCGGAGACAAAGACGCCGAGAAAATTCCCATTGGTCACTTCGTCGAAAGTGCCGGTCGGGTCGGTGGCATGGTGGACCTGCTCGTGCCCGATCGACAGATCGGCGTTGGTCAGCAGCAGCCGGCGCAGCAGGGCCGCAGGATAAGTACCGTCACTATTCGGCTGCAGAATGAGGCGGTTGGCGTTGATCAGGGCCAGGACCGCGGCTTCATTCAGGCCGCCGGCGGCACTGCTACTGCGCGATCGTCCAATTGGCATCCGTGATCTCTCCTACACCATGTCGATCCCGCGGTCCTCGTACACCGACCGCTTGGGACTTGAGTGCCGCATGGCCCGGTCCAGCGCCATGATCAGTGCCACCACTCCGTCTATCTTCTCCTTGCTCTTCGCCTTGTGCGGCTTGATGTTGGCCGACGGGTCCTCCACCGTCACCACGTTGTGCCCCATCCAGCGCATGACCGGCTGCTCGCCGTACGCGACCTTCTCCTGCAGCACCAGCCGCTCGAGCTCCTTCGACGGCCCCGACATGCTCAAAAAGCCCTGGCCCATCGCCACCATCGTCAGACCCATCTGCTCCGCGCGGTTGTAGATGCTGGCCGCGCCGTAGCGATCGAAGGCGATGTCCTGGATGTCAAAGCGCCGCGAGTCCGCGTCGATCGCCCCGAAAATGAAGTCGTGGTCGATCACCGCCCCCGGCGTCGCTATCAGGTGCCCCTGTCTGGCCCACACGTCGTACGGTACGCTGATTTTCTGGCTCCGACGGGCTATTGTGTCCCTCGGCACGAAAAAACGGCTTAAAACGGGCCTGACGCCGTTTTCGTCCGGCTCGAAGATCAGGACCCACGCCGCCACGTCCTCAACCGACGCCAGGTCCAGCCCCCCCCAGCAGCGTTCTCCCTCCAACGCCTCCTCGTCGACAGTCCCCATGCAGCGGTCCCACACCTCCGCCCGGAACCAGCGCGCCGTCGACGACACCCACGCGTTCAGCCGGTAGCGCAGGAACGCGTGCAGCTTGCGCATGTTCTCCCTGGCCTCGTCGGCCAGCTCGCGCATGTTGTCCAGGAAGACCGACACGCCCAGGTTGGGGTTTGCCTTGCGCCAGGCGCCTTCGTCCTGCCACTCCGACTCCTCGTCGATCGCGTACACCGCCGGAAAAAAGGCGTCCGCCTCGACCGTGCCCTCGAGCACGCGCTCGGCGTAGTCC
>WTGR01000543.1 GCA_011523485.1 Acidobacteriota bacterium | reverse complement strand
CCGCGGTGCTGGCCGCGGCGCTCGGCGTCGCCGTCTCCGCCCAGGAGGCGCCGAGGACGGCCTGGGGCGATCCCGACCTGCAGGGAATCTGGGTCGGCTCGACGCTGACGCCGCTGGAACGGCCGCCGGAGTACGAGGGTCGGGAGTTTCTGCGCGAGGAGGAGGTCGCGGCGCTCGAGAGCGCCGCGCTCGTCCATGAGGCACGCCTGCTGGCGCGGCCCGCGGAGCGGGCGCCGGCCGGGGGCGACGTCGACTACCGGCTTGACGGGAGCCTCGGCTACGACGCCTTCTGGCTCGACGAGGGCACCACCTGGCAGGCGGGTGGGCGCACGTCCCTGATCGTCGACCCGCCGGACGGCCGAATCCCCTATATGCCCACGGCGCGCGACCATGAGCGGCCGTACGCGACCGGTCCGTGGGAATCGCACATCGATCTCGACACGGGAGAGCGGTGCTTCGGTGACGGGCTGCCCCAGATCTGGTTCGGCGACAACCCGAACCACCAGATCTTCCAGACGCCGACGCACGTGGTGATCCTGCACGAGATGTACCACGTGCGCCGCATCATTCCGCTCGACGGCCGCCCGCGGACCGGCATCCCGCGGTGGAACGGTGAACCGCGCGGCCGGTGGGACGGGAGCACGCTGGTGGTCGAGAGCCGCCACTTTCCGGATCGGTCGCAGGATCGGTTCCGCCATATCTGGCGCGCGCCGTCCGCGAGTCTGCACGTAGTCGAGCGGTTCACGCGAGTCGATGCCGATACGATCGACTACGAAGCGACGATCACCGACCCGGTCCGCTTCGCCCGGCCGTGGACCGTCCGTTTCACGATGTCGTCGGACCAGGAGGGGCGGGGGGTGGCTCCGGGCCACCTGTTCGAGTACGCCTGCCACGAGGGGAACTACGCGATCGTGAACGTGCTGCGCGGCGCCCGCGTTAAGGAGGCGCAGGCCGCCGGCCGCTGATTGCGCGGGTGGTGCTGGCGCGCTGCGCTCTGGCCAGCCTGAGCTTCCCGGCGCTGCCGGACCGGCCCGCCCGCCGTCATGGTCCCTGCTCGTAGTCCACGGCGGCCAGGGACAGCCGCACGACCTCGGCGTCGTTGCGGGCGACGACGTGGCCGTTGGCGAAGGCCGGGTGGGACCACAGCACGGCCCGGTCGTTCCAGCGCCCGGAGGCGCCACCGCGCGTGCGCGTGGTCGGGGTCAGCAGCAGCGTCCGGTCGACCTCCTCGTAACCCTGGGGGCCGAAGCGCGCGATGATCAGGTCGCCCGAGTCGTTGACGACGAAGTGGCGGTCGCCGTTGCGGACGAAGTAGGCCGTCGCCCAGCGGTCCTGGGCGTTCATCCGGTCGCTCTGCCAGAGCCGCTCGCCGCTCGTGGCGTCGAGGCCCCGCAGCTCGCCGTAGCTGCCGACGCCGTACAGGTGGTCGCCGACGACGATCGGGGTCGAGATGAGCGAGTGCAGCGTGTCGGTCTCGTCGGGAAACTCCGTGCGGGCCTGCCCCCGCCACAGCATGCGCGCCGCCGGGCGGTCCGAGTTGAGCGCGAACATCATCGTGCCGTTGAAGAACTCGCTGACCACGAGGTAGCGCCCGCTCCGCACCGGGGTCACGATCGACAGGCCGCCGCCGACTTCGTACGGGTGGTTCCACCAGATGTCGCCGGTCGCCGGATCGAGCGAGGTGAGCGCCGACGCGTGCCAGACGATCAGTTGCCGCACGCCGCCGGCGGTGATGACGATGGGCGACGAGTAGCCCGGCTCGGAGTCGGACTCCAGCGCCCGCCACGCCTCGGCGCCGGTCGCCTTGTCGAAGGCGACGACCTTCGCGTCCGGCTCGCCGCCGAGCAGCACGATCAGGTGCTCGCCCTCGACGAGCGGGGACTGCGACACGCCGAACACCGGCACCGTCACCCCGTAGTCGGCCGCCGTGTCGATACGCCAGATCAGGTCGCCGGTCGCCGTGTCGAAGCATGAGAGCATGCCGGCCGCGCCCAGGATGTAGACCCGGTCGCCGTCGACGAGCGGCGTCGCCTTCGGGCCGGTCGCGAACTTGAAGTGGATGTTGCGGTAGGC
>WTGR01000368.1 GCA_011523485.1 Acidobacteriota bacterium | reverse complement strand
GTCCGCAACGGATCGATACTGGCGCATGGCTTCGAGCCCGTAACGAGAGCGGACTGGCAGAGGATGCAGCAGTGGGTGGAGCAACACTTCCTGCCATTGCTGGACAAGCTGGCGTCGGAGGCCGGCTTGAGGAGGCGACCGGAGCAACTGCCGCGGAAGTTCGAGGCGGCGAAAGGATAGCCGTCCGGCAATCGTCTCGGTGCCTTGCGGACCGGACACCACCGTTCAGTCGTCGCGCGCACCACACTCACCAGTGTCATCCTCGGCGGGAGACAGCCGGCGAGGCGGGCATTCGACGTAGCGCAAGCCCGACTTGGCTTCTTCCGCCTTGATGTGTCGGAAAATGACGTCCACGTCGTAGTCGAACCGGGCCGCGAGCCGGTCTCGCACCGCCCACAGTTTCCCCAGGATAGGGTCAGCGTTCATGGCCATCCACCTCCACATCGACGAGTTCTTCAGGAGTGCACAGCACAGGGGGTTCCACGCCGCCTCGACGGGCGCACTGGGGGGCTGTTCGCCATCCAGCCACGCCGGATCGCTGCTGGTCGACGTCACTTGCTGCAGAGGCACTCTGGCGGTCCGCCTTTCGCGCATTGTTACCGGAAAGACCGGGGACGCTTGCGGACGCCTCGGCGAATCCCGTGTAACAATACCCTCAAGGTATCCAGGATGGCATGGAACCACGCAAGCCTGCCGCAGACGAGCCGGCCCCCGAGTTCTGACCGCTCGCACCCGCCATCCAGCAAGACGGTGGCTGAGCTTGCTTCGGCGCAAGCGCCGAGCCCCGACCTGCCCCGTTCTTCAGTCCTCATGTTGCCGTGACCCATCGATTCTCATGGGTCTCCCTATCGACGTCCATTCCGTGGCGTTCGTCGCGAACTTGACTCCGGGATCTCCCAAGGGTAGAGACTGGTATCGTCGGGTGTTGAGATTTACCTGCAAGTCGCCCAGTATGCTCTCCCATTCCTTGCTCGTCGGGAAACCAAACCAAAGATCGCTTCCAGCCTCGTTTCTGGCACCCACCACGTAACGATGACCCCAGAACACATCCCGACCCGACACTCTGAATTCGGCCCATTCCCGAGCGAGAACAATGCCAACGAAGTCACACCAAACAACACACACAACCGTCCCGTCGGAGGCGATCTGCTGGAACCCTTGTTTCGCCTTGCGCCGAAGATCCCTTACCAGTTTGTTCGCCGTTGCTTCAGCGGTTGTCCAACCTGTGCGACGCAGCTCGACAGTATGCAGCGTCTGTATTGTCTTGACCTCGAACTCTCTGTCACGTACTACGAAGTCCCCCACACGATCGTTCTTCGCTCCCTTTTCGCACATGGCGACTGTCCCAGGATGGTGCGCCACGGCCTCGACCATGAGTTCCGCCTGATAGCGGCTGTGCATCAGCTCGAATGCGTCCGACACACGCCTCAAACTGTCGATATTGAGGTGCGGTCGACACTTCCGTACCGCGGCAGCCAATCTCCAAAGGTCCACGAGAGCGTACGCACCACCACGCTGGTTCGCGTACGTCCCCCAAGTCGACAGCAACCGCTTCTCGTTCACCTTGAGTAGGCGACGAACCTCGGCCGCGTCTACTGCATCGATCTCGATTCCGGAATAGCCCTTCGTGCCATAGTCTTCGGCCAGTACTACTTCGTCGGGTTGCTCGAAGACGGCGACCCCGATGGGCTGGTCGCGCTCATTCATGGTCGCCGTCCTTCTCCTCGGCTTGGCCGCCGGCCGTCACCCAACAGGTGCGAAGTTAGGGAATCCGACAGATCGAGAGAGGTTAGGGTGTTTTCGATCGTGTTCAGCGTCTCCCGAGCCAGCGCGACAATCGCGCAGAACTTCTGCTGGAGCCCCCACTCCGGCACAGGAATCTGGATACGTCCGAGAAGGTCGATGCTGATGTTGTAGTTGCCGGCGGTGGTTCGTGTCAGCCGCATAAGGATCTGCCGCATTGTCGGTAGTGCGAGTCCAGCGGATACGTATTCCGGGTCAACCGCCTCGACATCTTTCAACCGCGCCCGAATCAGGTAGGACGCGTACGCTGCTTCCCGGCACTCGGAGAATACGGCGCACCGACCGATGTACTCCGGGTTGCCGTTGGTGCGCACGAACAGAATGTCGCCCCGCGCCAGTTTCAGGTTCTTGCGTTCGTCGCCACGGAGCGAGGTGAATTTCAAATTGGTCCAATCCACGGCACCGCGGAGGACATTTGGAATGCGCAAAACAGGAAGGGCGTCATCACTGTCGGCTGCGTCGTAACACTTCCGGGAGGTTCCATAGCGAAACTCTTGTGCGAGATCCGACAGCGGGCGGACTTCCCACCCCATCGGATTCTCAACTGGATCCCCGAACATCTTGACGAACAGCGCCGGCACGAACTCCCGCAACCGCTCGGCGGCTCGCCTGCGCAGCGTCTCAATCCGCGCGGCCCGGTTCAGGATGTCCACGATCCGCCGCTGCTCGTCCAGCGGCGGAAGCGCAATTGACGCGTTCTCCATGAAGGACCTGGGTACTCGTTGCTGGCCGGCTGTCCCAGTGAAGCTCCGCTTGGCGGCTTCTCGGAATCGGGGTTGGCGGACGAAGTGCCAGACGTATTCGCCCAGGATCCGGGGGCCGGGTCGCAGGACGTAGAACTCGGTCGAGCCGCGGCCGATGCCGTTCTTCAAACGCCGGGCTATCACGGCCTTGCCGTTCTGCATGCACGGGGTGATCTTCGCGAACAGGACATCGCCTTCCTCGAAAGCCGTGAAGCCTTTCGAGACCTCCGCAAGACGCCGTTCCTCGCGGACGCTGATCGTGCCGGTCCGGGAGTCTACGGCGGCCATCGGAACGAAGGTCACAGGGGTGTCATCAGCAGCCGCGTGCGTTGCCGCTCGTGGATTGACGGTGCAGACTTCCCCGAGCGGGACTTGGTCACAGGAGGTCATGCCTTGGTCGCCTCCCGCACCGCCGCGGCCAAGTCGTCAATCTCGCCGAGGGTCTCGTTCTCGATGGCCTTGAGTTCGTCGAGGATCTCCAGCGGGTCGCGATGGTCCACCGTTGTCTGATTCTGTGGTCGGTACCGCCCGGCGCTCAGGTTGAAGTCGACCGCGCGGATCTCGTCAGCTTCGGCGAACCACCACTTCTCGGTCCAGTCCGCCTTCCGGTCGCGGCTGCTCCAGACCGTCCACCGCATCGCGCGGTCGCGGAACGCCGAGACGAGACCGGGCAGGTCGTCCTCGTCGATCGGAGTGTCATGGTTCGCGTCGAGTTTGAAGCCGTCGTAGTCGGCATGCAGAAACATCACCCGCTCGGTCGCCCCGCCCTTGTGGAAGACCAGCACGGAGGTCTTGACGCCGGAATACGGGTTGAACACGCCGCCCGGCAGCGACAGCACCGCCTCTACGCGGTTGTTCTTGACGAGCTTGCGGCGCAACTCCCGGTGCGCGCCGGTCGAGCCGAACAGCACGCCCTCGGGCACGACAACGCCGCACCGGCCGCCGTCCTTCAGGTGATTCAGCATGTACTGCAGGAACAGCAGTTCCGTTTGCCGCGTCCTGCCGATCTTCACGTCCTCGACGATCCGGTCCGGGTCCAGCCGCCCGGAGAAGGGCGGGTTGGCGAGCACGACGTCGAACCCCTGCACGGGCAGCCCGAGTTCCGCTTTCATCGGCCGGTCCAGCGAACGGGTCAGGGCGTCCCGTCGCAGGATGCGTACCCGGTCCAGCCCTCGCAGGGACAGGTTCATCGTGGCGAGGCGGACCATCCGCGGGTCGACGTCGTTGCCGAACAGCGTCGCCTCGTGCAGTTGGCGCACGGCGGCGCGGCTCAACGCGTCGCCGAGGCCGCGCCGAACCGTCTTGCCTTCCGCCTCGATCTTCTCGATGCCTGCGGCTGACGAGTTCGTGAGCCGGATGTGGTCGTACGCGCCGACCAGGAACCCCGCCGTGCCGGCAGCCGGGTCGTGGACCGTCTCGCCGAGCCGGGGATCGACGAGCTGGACCATCGTCCGAATGACGTGGCGCGGTGTGCGGAACTGCCCCAACTCGCCGGCCTGCCGGATCTGCCGCAACACGTGCTCGAACAGGTCGCCCTTGGTGTCGGCATCCACCTGTTCGAGATGCAGATCGTTCACGTGGCTGACGACCTGCGAGAGCACCGTCGGCTCGTCGATCACCAGACGTGCATCCGCCATGAAGTCGGTCACGCCCTCGGCGGCGATGCCGGCGTGGAACGGGAAGACCTCCTCCCGCACCCACGACACGAGCCGCTGACCGTTCAGTGCGTTCGCCCAGTCGGACCAGCGCAGCGTCTCGCGCGGGACCGTCTCCGAACCGGGTTCGCGAGCATTGCGCGGATTCCGCAGCGCCCATTCGCCGACGAACGCGCCGGCGTAAGGTTTCGCGCCGGGACGGCGTGCGGCGCGGACCCGCGCCGCATCCGCCGCCTCGAACATGTAGAAGTAGATCAGAAAGCTCAGTTGCTCGGCGTTCTGGGCCGGGTCCGGGTAGCCCCCGGCGAACAGATAGTCGCGGATCCGGTCGATGCCGCGGCGCAACTCGGGTGTCAACGGCATGGCGGAAGCATCACGGTACGGCGCGGTCGTCGCCGCCCGGCGCATCGGTGGCGCCACCCGGCCCGAACACGGCCGCGTTGAAGCCGGCAAACAGGCGGTCGAGGGCGGACTGCCCGCCGAACACCCGCCGCGCCTGCTCGTAGCCGCCGAGCCCTGTGAACGGGTGCTCGTCGAAGTCGTAGTCGCCGAAGGTGTCCATGTGCATCGCTTCGGTCCTGATGCGGCTGCCCATCAGGTTCACCCAGCGGGCCTGCTCCGCACCGTCGAGCTTCTGGACGCCGCGCCACGACTCGAAGCGCAGGCCGACCTCGGCCGCGCGGGTCTCGTGCTCGGCCGTGCGCACGATACGGCCGCTCTCGTCCAGCGTCAGCCAGTCGCGGCTGGCCGGGTCGATCTGGTCGTCCACGTCGATCGTCAGGAGCATGCGGGGCTCGACGGGGCCGTAGGAGGGTCCGGTCTCGCGAACCCGACCGCCCTCGATGTCCCCGTCGTCGTCCTTGTGGAAATCGGTCACGCCGACGAAATCGAAGATCGTGAACCCGGTCTTGCCGATGTGCGGCGCCTTCCGGGTGCCGCGTCCGCGCATCTGCCGATAGAGGATGGCGCTTCTCGTGAACCGCGCCATGACCAGACCGACCACCTCCGGGCAGTCGAAGCCGGTGTCGAGCATGTTGACGCTGACCAGGATCTTCGGGAACTCCTCTTCCTTGAAGCGCTTGATGATGGCGCTCGCATCGGGGGCGGGGCCGCCGCCGACGTCGCTGACCACGAAATCCGCGTAGCGCGTCGCCGGATGCGGCTTCAGGTCCGCGAAGTGCTCGTCGAGCATCGCCGCCAACGTCTCGGCGTGGCGCTTCGTCACCGCGAACACGATGGTCTTGCCCGCGGTCGGCCAGCGCCGGACGCCGTCCTTGCCCATGAATCCCTTCTCGTGGGCGTCGCGGAACTCCCGCACGATGGCGCGGTTGCGTTCCGGGATCGTGAACTTCCGCTCCAGCGCCCGCGGATCCACGGTGATGGGGTCGGACTGCTCGAACAGCTCCTCCAGTTCGGCCCGTGCCGCCGGGTCCATCGCCGTCCAGTCGAGTTCCTCCCGAGCCACCTCGAACCCGCCCTCGGCGGCCGTCTTGACCGTCATCGCCTTGTAGATGCGGTACGGGACCAGGTGCCCTGCGTCGATGGCCGCACGAAGGGTGTAGCGGAAGGTTGGTTCGGCAAGCTCGAAGAACCGCAGCGTGTCGCGCACGAACTGGCCGTCTTCCGGGTCCGGCAACGTGTCGGCGTCGGCGGTGCAGGGCGTCGCGGTCAGCCCGAGCTGGATGCCGTCGAAGTGTCGCAGCACGCCGCTCCACTTCCCGTAGATCGAGCGATGGCACTCGTCCGTGATCACCAGATCGAAGTAGCCCGATGACAGGCCGGGGTACTCGGTGATCATCGTCTGCAAGGTGGCGATCGTGATCCGCTTCGTCCGGTCGAAGCCCCGGCCGGGCCGGAGCACGTGGCAGGGATAGTCGCGCAGATGGTCGTTGAAGGCGTCCTCGGCCTGTCCCGCGAGCGCGATGCGGTCTACGAGGAACAGGACGCGGGTCACGATGCCCGCCTCGAACAGCCGCTTGACGAACGCCGCCGCCGTGCGGGTCTTGCCGGTTCCGGTCGCCATCTCCACCAGCAGCTTGCGCCGGCCGTGCGACACCTCGGTCGACAGCGCCTCGATGCACGCGATCTGGTAGTCGCGATCGACGATCCGCCGGTCGATCTCGACACCGGACAGTTCCAGCCTGTTCCTGCGGGCGGCGATACGCCGCTCCAGGTCGTCCTGAGAATAGAAGGTGGCGATCGTTCGTGCGTGGGCGTCCGTATCGCGGTCGAGGAATCGGACCTCCTCACCGTTCGACAGGAACACGAACGGCACGCGGAGTTGTTCGGCGTAGTGGCGTCCCTGATCCTGCGCGGCGATCGGGTCGACGCTGGCGCGCTTGGCCTCGACCGCCGCCAGGGGCCGTCCGGACCGGTCGCAGAGCGCGTAGTCGGCCCGCGAGCCGTCCGGCAGCGCGTGCTCGAAGAGGACGCTCACTCCGTCGATGAGGTTCCAGCCGGCGTCCTTGAGCAGGGCGTCGATCTTGACGCGGGAGAAGGCTTCTGTCGTCCGGTTCATGCGCCCGCAGGCCGGTGCGCTCACCCGTGAGATGATCGGATGCACGCAGACTGCTGCGTTTCCTCAGCCGGCAACAGTATATCGTTCGGCAGGCGCTGGCCGGCGCCTCCTGGGAGTCAGGCTGCCGGTCGGTCGTGGCGGGCTGTTCCCGCCGGTCAGGCTGCGTCGCGGTCGCGGCGGCCGGCCAGAAAACCCTCGAGCGCGCCTTCGAGCCTCGCCATCCGCTCGCGGTTGTCGGCGAGTTCGCGGTTGACCTGGTCGAACCGCTGGTTCATTTCGCTGCCGAGGCTCTCGAAACGCCTGTTCGTCTCTGCGAACCGGCCGTTCATGTCGGTCTTCAACTCGTCGATCCGGTTCTTGGTGTCCGTCTTGAGCTCGGTCATCCGGGCGTTCATGTTCTCCTTCAGGTCCCGGAACATGAAACGGACCCACGCAAACAGCCCCAGCACGAGTGCCGGGGTGATCCAGAGCGGCAGTTGTTCCATACCCCTTCAGCGTAGCACGTGGTCGGTGTGCCGCGGCGGCCGCGGTCTACACCCCCGTCAGACGCTCCACGCTGAGCCTTCCGTCGCTCTTCCCCAGCCGCTCGACGGGGACGCCGAGCTTGTCCATCAGCGTCACCAGCAGGTTCGGCATCAGCGGGTCGCCCTCGTAGCGGATGTGGCGGCCGCCCTCGAGCTGTCCCGCGCACCCGCCGAGCAGCAGGACCGGCAGATCGAGCGGGCTGTGCGCGTTGCTGTCGGACATGCCGCAGCCGTAGAGGAGCAGCATGTTGTCGAGCAGCGAGCCGTCGCCGTCCGGCGTCGCGCGGAGCTTCGCGAGGTAGTCGGCGAACATCGACGCGTGATACGCGTTGATCTTCGACATCGATGCGATCTTCTCCGGGTTGTACTCGTGGTGCGAGAGCGGGTGGTGCGCGTCGGCAATGCCGATCTCGGTGTAGGTCCGCGAGCTCACCTCGCGCCCCAGCATGAACGAGGTCACGCGGGTCAGGTCCGTCTGGTGGGCCAGCACCTGCAGGTCGAACATCAGCTCGACGTGCGCGGCGAACGTGGCGGGAATGCCCTCCGGCTGGGCCAGCTCGGGCAGGTCGAAGTCCTGCCGCTGCTCGGCCCGCTGGATGCGCCGCTCGATGTCGCGCACGCCCTCGAGGTACTCGTCGACCTTGAGGCTGTCGGCCGGCCCGACCTCGCGCTTGAGGTCGGCGACCTTCCCGGTCACGGAGTCGAGAATCGAGCGGTCGCGCTCCATGCGGGCGCGGCGGACGGCCGGGTCGGTGCTCCCGCTGTCGCCGAACATCTGCTCGAACACCACGCGCGGGTTGTTCTCCATCGGCAGCGGCGTGGTCCGGCTGCGCCAGCAGATGGTGTTGGTGTAGACGCAACTGTGGTTGCCGCTGCACTGGCCGGCGTTGGCCCGGCTGTCGATGGCGAGCTGGAGCGACCCCAGCTCGGTGTGCCGGCCGTACTCCCGGGCCAGGAGCTGGTCCATGGAGATGTCGGCCACCGGCGCCGTCTCGCCAGCGACGCCCGCCGCCCCGGTCAGGAAGGTCGTCGACGCGCCGGCGTGGGCCGGGGTCCAGTACCCGCGGAGGCCGGAAACCACCGTCAACTGGTCCTTGAAGGCCGCAAGCGGATGGAGAATCGGGGTGAGCTCGAACCCCCGCCCCTCCTCGGCCGGCGTCCAGTACTCCATCGCGATGCCGTTGGGCACGTAGACCACGCCGAAGCGCCGGGTGGGCGCGGCCGCGGT